>JBOHSC010000054.1:0-11948 GCA_050733115.1 Gemmatimonadales bacterium | reverse complement strand
CTTGATCTCGGCCAGGAACCGCTCGGCCCCGATCACGGCGGCCAGCTCGGGCCGGAGGACCTTGACCGCGACTCGGCGATCGTGTCGGAGATCCTCGGCGAGATACACCGTCGCCATGCCGCCGGCGCCGATCTCGTTCTCGAGCCGGTAGTGATCGGCCAGAGCGTCGGCGATCCGTGACGGCATGCTGCTCATGGCTGCTCCTCGGCCTGCTTGTTCGTGTCGTCCATATCTCGAGTCGAGCAAAGCCCCGCCCTCACGGCTTCCGCCCCGCCCTCATGCGCGCCTCGAGCTCGGCGTCGAAGTTGTGGACCACCACCACCGGCAGCGCCCGTTGGCCTACTGCCTGCGGCGGGTCGAAGACGATGAACAACGAATCGCCGGGGAACACGTCGAACCCCAGCTGGGAGGTGCGCATTGGGAAGAGCGCGTCGACGCTCTCGATGGCCCCGTCGTGCTGCACATCGATACGGGCCGCAAGGAGGGAATCGCCCGCTCCCGACTCGAAGAACAGCTCGCGTCCGCTCCTGGCCCACATCGGATAGGCACCGCCGTGACGAGAGACCTGGCGGCGCGTCCCCTCCCCACGGAGCGGGCGGAGGTAGACCTCGTTGCTCCCCGATTCGTCGGACTGATACGCCAGCCAGCGGCCGTCGGGAGAAGCGGCGGGCCAGCTCTCGCTGAACGGACTCGTGAGGAGCATGCGGGTGCTGTCCGGCTGGCCCAGCACGGCGAGACCGATATCCTGCGATCCGCCGGGCGTCTGTTCGTCGAACAGGAACTCGCGGCCGCCCGGCAGCCAGCTGGTGTGATAGGCGTCCTTGGGCCGGTCGAGTATCCGCTCGGCCTTGCCGCTCCCGTCCCAGGCGGTGATCCAGAACGCGTTGCCTCCCTCGCGATCGGAGTCGAAGAGGATCCGCTTGCCGTCGGGGGTCCAGTCCGGGTCGTCGTCGCGCCCTTCGAAGGTGAGCCGGGTGAGGGGCCCGGCGGGCAGCTCGTATACCCAGATGTCCATCTGCTGCTGGCCGCTGCCGGCCGGGTTCATCCGCAGCGCAATCTTCCGTCCGTCGGGCGAGACGGCGGGAAAGCCGTAGGACTGGCGCTCCGGGAGCCCCGGCAGCGGCCGCCGGGCGCCGTGACGATCGACCAGCACGGGTACGTTGGTGCCACCCAGCGAGATGCTCTGATACATGAGCGTGCCGCCGCGGTAGTCGAACCACCCGAAGTCGCCGCTCGAGGCCTCGAGAAGGGGCACCGGCGACCCGATCAGCTTGAGCTTCTTCAGGTCGAGACGTGCCGCCATCAGGAACCGGCCCTTGTTGTACAACACGTAGTCGGGCGGGGCGAACTCCAGGTCGCGCCCCCCATCGTCGAGCGCATGCCAGGTGTGATTCTGCAGATCGACCGCCACCACCTTGAACGCGTTGCCCTGGGCTCCCGCGGTCGCGATGGCGCCGCGGCTGCCGGGGAGCACTCGAGGCTGATAGAAAGACAGGGAATCGTGGGCGAGCAGCGTGTCGATGTGCCCGCCCGTGCTCGGCACCCGAACGAGCCGCGCCGGGGCCGACGTCCCGCTCGGCGCGCTGAAGTAGATGTACCCGTCGTCGCCCCACGACGGGGCGACGATCGCGGAATCGGCCAGCGTGGTCGCCGGCCCGCCCGCGCTCGGCAGGACCTTGAGCCTTCCGGTAAATGGGTTGCCGGGAAATAGCGAGACGAACGCGAGGTCGTGCCCATCGTGGGAGAACGCGGGCCAGCTGGGGAACGGGTCGCCCACCTGGAGCGGCCGGCTTCCCAGCGCCGACAGATCCCGCACGGCGAATTGGAGGTGTGAGTCGGCTCCTCGCTGTACCAGGACCACCTGGCCGCCGTCGGGAGTCACCGCGCCCTGGATCAGGCGGCCGGTCGAGTCGGGCGGTGGAACCTCGAACCGGACGACCTGCCGGGGTAGCGCCGCGGGTTTGCGGCGCCATCCCGCGGTAGCCAGCGCGGCGAGCGCCACAGCCGCGAGCGCCAGCGGAATCGCGATCCGCGCGCGCCAGCCGGCGGCGGCGGCCGTCGCCTGGGCCGCCATCACCGGCACGGTGAACGACGCGTTGCCGAGCGCCGCGCGGAACTCCGCCACCGACGCGAACCGGTCCGCCGGCAGCTTGGCCAGCGCCTTCCGCACCGCCGCGTCCACGTGCGCCGGCACCGTCTTCCGCCGATTGGTGACCGGCGCGGGCTCCTCGGTGAGAATCTTCGCCACCACCGCCTGCACCGTGTTGCCGAGATGGGGCGGCTCGCCGGCGAGCATCTCGTAGAGCACGCAGCCGAGCGCGTAGATGTCGCTCCGCGCGTCGATGGCGCGGTCGCCGGTGGCCTGCTCCGGGCTCATGTAGTGGGGTGTGCCGAGCGAGAGCCCCGTCTCCGTGAGCCGCGTGCCACCCGCCTGCGACACCGCCAGCGCGATCCCGAAGTCGGCCACCAGTGCCTGGCCGGCCTGGAGCAGGATGTTCTCCGGCTTGATGTCGCGGTGCACCACGCCGTGCTCGTGGGCAAACTGGAGCGCGGCCGCCACCGAGTCCGCGATCCGGAGCGCCTCGTCCACCGGGAGCTGCTTCTCGCGGTTGAGCCGGTCACGAAGCGACTCGCCCTCGATGAACGGCATGACGTAGTAGAGGTAGCTTGCCGCCTCGCCCGAATCGTAGAGCGGGAGAATGTTCGGATGCTGGAGGTTGGCGGTGACCTCGATCTCCTTGAGGAACCGCTCGGCCCCCAGGATCGCGGCAAGCTCGGGCTTCAGGACCTTCAGCGCCACGTGGCGATGGTGCTTGAGGTCCTCAGCCAGGTAGACCGTCGCCATCCCGCCGGCGCCCAGCTCGCGCTCGACCCGATAGCGCGAGGTAAGAGCTTCCATGACGCTCGGCGGCATGGGGGTCATCGGTCCTCCCGTGAATCGTGCCGGAGGTCATGGTCGAAATAGACGATGGCCGTGCCCCCGCGACCGAGCGGGCGCTCGATGCGGTACGCCGAACCCAACGCCAACTGCAGTTGGCCGGGCAGGTCCATGATCCAGCCGCTGAGCCGGGGAAGTGGTGGGGGAGCGGAGGAAAACTAACTGTGGGGGAGGGGTGCGCCAGCAGTGCAGGGCGCCACGCTCGGATCTCACCGGGAGCGCGGCCCGCCAATCGCCCCAGGGAGACTCTGCCTGGCGTCGAGGATGGCGGCCCATGGATCGCCCTCCTTCTCGAGCCGCTCCGGCATCGTGAGCAGGGTGAAGTCGGTGGGATAGACTTCCATTAGCTCATCCCACGCCAGGGTCGCGGAGACCGTCGCCGCCGGGTGCCTTCTCGGCGAGAACGGCACCGCGAGCGACTTGCCGCGGCTGTTCTGGTTGTAGTCGAAGAAGATCTTTCCCCGCCGCGCGCGCACCGACCACTCGATCGTCACTTCCTTCGGGCGCTCCTGAACGATCCGGCGCGCGATGGTCGCAGCCACTTCGCGTGTGCCGTCGTAGTCCAGGTCGCGCACGATCGGGAGATAGAGGTGAAGGCCGGTCCGGCCCGACGTCTTCACGAAGGTGGTGAGGCCGATCTCATCGAGGATGTCGCGGATACGGAGGGCGAGCGTGCGGGCCCGGGCGAACGCGCGTCGGTTGAGCTCCGGCTCCTCTCCGCGGGCTTCCCGGCCGGAGTAGAGGTACGGATCGAGGTCGAAGACGATGAAGTCGGGATAGTTGAGTACCGAGCGTTCCAGCGCCTCTTCCGAGCCGGTGAACTTCCGGCCGCGCTTCCGGACGTCGGGGCCGGCATCGACCCGCGAGAACCAGGCGTGCAGCTCGAGCCCCGCCATCTGCCCGAGCCAGAGAAGGGTCGGGAGGTTCTCGCAGATGAGATACTCGCCGTCCTCACCGCCGCTGCTCGAATAGATCTCGACGCGCCGGGCGAACTCCGGAGGGTTGTCCCAGTGCTTCTGGAAGAAGCTCTTTCCGCTGATGCCGTCGGGGAACCGCGTGAGGAAGAGGGGTCTGCCGGTGAGGTGGGGCAGGAGCCAGGGTGACACCTGCGCGTAGTATCGGAGGAGATCACGCTTCGTAAGGGCGCGCCGGCGCCCCACCTTGGGCCAGAAGACCTTGTCGAGACTCGTGGCCTCCACCTGGTGTCCCTGGACCTGGAGTGTCGCCGCCTTCCCCGCCTCGTCGAGCTGGGCGAGGACGTCGGCGACGATCTTCTGCGACACCACTCTCATCTGGGCGAGCCTCACCCCTCTTCGCTGGATCAATTTCGGCGTCCGGCCGGACCACATCGGGATAGTATAACGACTCCGTCGGCGACATCGCGTCGCGCAGTTTACCCACACTGCACACACGCTATCCACAGGTTTCCTCACAAAGCTGTTGATAAACAGCGACTTGTGCGCCTGATGATGTCAATAGAAGGGGAGTCTTCTGGGGGATGTCACGCTGGGGTCAGGGCTGCGCGGGAGTCGCGGACGCTCCTTTCCCGCCTACCGCGCGGAGAATCCGCCGCATGGCATTCGAATCGGTGGTAGCAGTCGGAGCCAGGGAGTCGCCGCGTGGCAGCGATGGGATCGACAGGTCCACTTCTGCCGGAGGCGGCACGATCGTCGAGTCGGCCGCGGCGGCGGGCACCGCCGGCGCCGCTCCGATCGAGGCCGTGATGGGATGCCTGGGAGCAGCTGGGGCGGGTGGTCCGCCGAAAGTCGGTCCGCCGGTGCCCGGCGCCGCAATGGTCTTCGCGAGAGCTGAATCCGCGGTTGCAGAAGCCGCGCCCTGAGCGGGCGGCGCAACCTTCACTGGTGACGGCTGAGCCGACTCCTGAGACGGCGTCCGCTCCGCCGCTTTGCGTGCGGGCGACGCCGCGGAGACGGCCACGTAGGTGCCCACGATCAGCACGGCAGCCGCGATGCCGAGGTGAAGGGGCCGGGGGCGGCCGATCCGCGCACGCGCCGACGATGCGTGAGCCACTGACGCGTGAGCCACCGTCGCGTGCGCCACCGTCACGTGGGCGCCGAAAGCCGCAATCTCCTCCGCTTCCGGCTCGGATTTCGGCTGCTCATACGCGATGGTCGGCAACGCGATCACCGGCGACGCTACCGCCACGGCGGGCTCGGTGTCATCCAATTGCACGAAGACGAGACCTGACGGGGCGGGAGCCTTGGCGATCGGGGCTGGCCTGGTCGCAATAGGCTCGGGTGCTCGCGCTGGCGCCGCGAGGACAGGTGCGACGGGAGCAGGCGCAACGGGAGCAGGCGCAACGGGGGGTGCGACGGGAGCAGGCGCGAGGAACGCCGGCAGCGCGGAACCGCGGGGCGGCATCGAGACGGCCGGCGTCTCACCCGACTTCGCGGCAGGCATCGCGAGTGCCTTCTTGTAGTGCGGATGGAACTCGACCGGCAGCCATTTCTGCGACGCGTTGTGGTAAATCCGCGCCTTGGGCGTAACCAGCCCATTGCGGATTCCCGTCGCCAGCTCCTCGATCGTCCGGAAGACAGTCTCTTCCCCCGGCCTGAGCTCTATCCGGTACATCTAGACCCCTTGGCGGTGGCAGTGGATGCTCTTCACCATGCCAATTTCGTGCTCGCATTTGGTGCATTTTTCTGCATGCCGCGATGGCAGACGCACCCTTCGCCGGCGTGCTCGTGAAATGTGCCCTGGAGATGGAGTTAACCACCGCACCGTCGTCGTGATGTAACGCCCCCGGATTCCTGCCCCGGGCAACCGGTCGCACCGCGAGAATATTCGCGGGCTCCGGGACTGGTAGTTTGCGAGTATGTTGCCGCATGCCCGCTGATTTCACCCTGCGAGCGCTGGAGCTCTCCAAGCGTTACGGGCCGGTGGTGGCTCTCGACCGTGTCTCGCTGGACGTGCGCCGCGGCGAGTGTGTGGCGCTCATCGGCGAGAGCGGCTCCGGAAAGACCACGTTGCTCCGCTGCTTCAACCGGATGACCGAGTCCGATTCGGGCCAGGTGCTGGTGGACGGCGCCGACGCCGCGACGCTGGACCCGATCGCCCTTCGGCGCCGCATCGGGTATGTCCCTCAGGAAGGCGGCCTCCTTCCCCATTGGCGCGTCGGGCGAAACGTCACGCTCGTGCCCTGGCTGCGGGGAATGTCCGATCGGGAAGAGCGGGGCGCACGCGCGCTGAGCCTCGTGGGCATCGATCCGGCGGGCTTCGCCGGGCGTAAGCCGAGGGAGCTTTCCGGCGGAGAGCGTCAGCGGGTCGCCGTGGCGCGGGCGCTCGCCGCGGACCCCGACGTGATTCTCCTCGACGAGCCGTTTGGCGCGCTCGACGCGATCACCAGGGCCGAGCTGCAGGAGACCTTTGCCCGGCTCCGTGGCGAGGTCGGCTTCACGGCGGTGCTGGTGACGCACGACCTGCACGAGGCGATGTACCTCGCCGACCGGGTGGCGGTGATGCGCCAGGGTCGCATCGAGCAGACCGGCACTCCCATCGAGCTTCGAGACGCCCCTGCCACCGACTACGTTCGCCTCCTGCTCCGGCGGGCCAGGGTGACGGCGTGAGAATGCCGGCACGGCGCTGCTGCGTATTCGCACTGGCGGCGCTCGGCGCCGTCACGCCCGCCGCCGCGCAGCAGGAGACGTCCGCCCGCCCCGTCATCGTCGCATCGAAGCCGTTCGGCGAGTCCTATCTTCTCGCCGAGATGTTCGCTCAGCTCCTCGAGGCACGCGGATTCCAGGTAGACCGGCGCCCCGGGCTCGGCGCCACCGAGATCGCGTTCCGCGCCCTCCGCGAAGGCGCCATCGACGTCTATCCCGAGTACACTGGCACCGGCCTGCTCGCGATTCTCGGCGAGCCGCCGACCTCCGATCCGGGAGCGGTGTTCGCGAAGGTGTCGCGCGAGTTCCGCGACCGATGGGGAGTGCGATGGCTTCCTCCCCTCGGTTTCCAGAACACCTATGCCATTGCCGTCAGGCGGGAGACCGCGACGAAGCTGGGACTGGCCACCCTGAGCGACCTGGCGCGGGTGAGCTCGACGCTGCGGGCCGGGCTCACGCCCGATTTCATCGGCAGGGCCGACGGGTTGCCGGGACTGTCAGGGGCGTACAGGCTCGGCTTCCGCTCGGTGCAGGCGCTTCTCCCCGCCGTGAAGTACCAGGCGCTGGCCGCGGGGAAAGTGGATGTGATCGACGGGTACTCGACCGACGGGCTCATCGCGAAATACGATCTCGTCGTGCTGCGGGACGATCGCGGCTTCTTCCCTCCCTACGAGGCGGCGGCGCTCGTGGGCCGGGGACTGATCGCGCGCCAGCCCGCAGCCGTGGCGGCACTCACCGAGCTGAGCGGGCGGCTGAGCGAGGAGAGCGTGCGCAGACTCAACCGGCGCGTGGAAGTCGACGGTGAGCCGACGGCCGGCGTGGCGGCATCGGCGCTCGGCGAGCTGGGACTGGTCGGCGCAACGCCGGTGGCAACGGCCGTCGAAGGTGGCCCTGGCGAGGGATTCCCGCGGTATATGTGGGAGCGCCGCGCGAGGATCGCGAGCCTGACCGGCCGCCATCTGCTGCTGGCAGGAGTGTCGCTCGGCGCGGCGATCCTCGCCGCGGTGCCGCTCGGGCTCGCGCTCGAGCGAATGCGGAGAGGCGCGGAGCCGGTGATTCGAGCCGTGGGAGTGATCCAGACGCTGCCGGGGATCGCTCTGCTCGCATTCATGATTCCGCTGCTCGGCATCGGAGTGGTGCCGGCGCTCGTCGCGCTCTTTCTGTACTCGATCTACCCGATTCTGCGGAATACCTACACCGGGGTCAGAGACGCGGCGCCCGAGGCGGTCGGCGCGGCGGCAGCGCTCGGGATGACGCCGGGACAGGTGCTTCGGTATGTCCGGTTGCCGCTGGCAGCGCCCGTGATCATGGCGGGGATCCGGACGGCGGCGGTGATCAACGTGGGCACGGCGACGCTGGCCGCCTTCATCGGGGCAGGGGGCCTCGGCGATCCGATCGCGGCGGGGCTGGCGCTTTCGGACACCAGGATGATTCTCTCGGGCGCCCTGCCGGCGGCTCTCCTGGCCCTTGGAGTGGACGCCGCGCTCGCCGCGTGCGAGCGGATGGTGACCGCTTGACGCCTCCTCCGCGATACGGGTAGGATGCCTGCGGCAAGTCCGCTTTCTTCCGAGGTGAGACCCGTACGATGCGCCTGAATCCGTTCCGAGCGGTTCGTCCCGCGCCAGAGCTGGCCGCCCGGGTCGCCGCGGTGCCGTACGATGTGGTCAACCGTTCGGAGGCCGCCGAGCTGGCCCGGGGCAACCCTCACAGCTTTCTTCACGTGGGCCGGTCCGACATCGACCTGCCCGAGGACGTAGACCCGTACGATCCCAGGATCTACACCCAGGCACGTGCGGCGCTCGACCAATTTCTGGCCGACGGGACGCTGCAGAAAGACCCGGCTCCGGCTCTCTATCTGTACCGGCAGGAGATGGATGGAAAGGCGCAGACCGGCATTGTCGGCTGTGTCCACATCGACGACTACGAGCGCGACGTCATCCGGAAGCACGAGAAGACCCGGCCCGACAAGGAAGACGACCGCACCCGTCACGTGCTGACGCTGAAGGCCAACGCGGAGCCGGTCTTTCTCACGTACCGGGGCCGGAGAGAGATCGACCTTCTGGTCGATCCGCTCCTCCGCACCACGCCGCTCTATGACTTCGAGGCGACTGATGGCGTGCGGCACACCGTCTGGCGCGTTCCCGACCCCGCGCCATTCGTCTCAGCCTTCAGCGAAATTCCGCACTCCTACGTGGCCGACGGGCATCATCGGTCGGCGAGCGCATGGCGTGCCGGAAAGGAGCTCCGGAGGAGCGTGACCGGGAGGAAGGGAGACGGCGAGCACGAATGGTTCCTCGCCGTTCTCTTTCCCGACGATCAGCTCCGGATCCTGCCGTACAACCGCGTCGTGCGCGATCTGAACGGTCTCGGCGCCGCCGAAGCGCTGGCGCGACTCTCGCGCGTGGGGCGGGTGACGGTCACCGACGATCCGGCACCAGGACATTCAGGGGAGTTCTGCTTCTTCCTGGCCGGCAGATGGTCCCGGCTGGAGCTCGACGAGTCGACCATCGACCGGAGCGATCCGATCGGCTCGCTCGACGTGTCGCTTCTGCAGGATCGCGTCCTGGGCCCGATCTTCGGCATCGGCGACCCGCGCACCGACAAGCGGATCGATTTCGTGGGCGGCATCAGGGGCACTGAAGAGCTGGAGCGCCGGGTGAAATCGGGGGAGATGGCCATCGCCTTCTCGCTCTGCCCCACCACGCTGCAGCAGCTCATGGCGGTGTCCGACGCGGGTCAGGTCATGCCGCCGAAGAGCACCTGGTTCGAGCCGAAGCTGAGGAGCGGGCTGTTCGTGCATGAGTTATGAGCTGCCCGCGCTCTTCCGAACTTCACCGGAGTCCAAATTGAAGGTTCTAGTCGCCGACAAGTTCGAACGGGTGGGCATTGACGGCCTCAAGGAGCTCGGTTGCACCGTGGTATCCCGGCCCGACGTGAAGGCCGAGGAGCTGGCGGCGCTCATTCGCGAGACCGACCCGAACATCCTGATCGTCCGCGGGAAGAAGGTGAACGCCGACGCGCTCAAGGCGGGTACCGCGCTTTCGCTGGTCATTCGGGCGGGGGCGGGAATCGATACCATCGACGTAGATACGGCGTCGAGTCTCGGCGTCTTCGTGTCGAACTGTCCGGGGAAGAACTCGATCGCGGTCGCGGAGCTGGCAATGGGCCTCCTCCTCGCGTGCGACCGGCGCATCCCCGACCAGGTGAGCGATCTTCGCCAGGGCCGCTGGCAGAAGGGAGAGTACTCGAAGGCGCGCGGGCTCTACGGACGCACTCTCGGGATCGTCGGGCTGGGGCAGATCGGGCGTGAGATCGCCGCGCGGGCCCAGGCGTTCGGGATGCGAGTCATCGCCTGGTCGCGCAGCCTCACTCAGGCCGAGGCCAATCAGCTCGGCGTCGCCTACGCGCAGACGCCCCTCGAGGTGGCCCGGCTCTCCGATGCGGTCACCGTCAACGTGGCGGCCAACTCGGAGACGAAGAATCTCATCGGCACTGAGTTCCTTGCCGCCATGCGTCCGGGCGCGTATCTCATCAATACGTCGCGCGGATCGGTGGTGGACGAGGCGGCGCTCGGGCGCGCCATCGAGGAGAAGGGGATTCGCGCGGGGCTCGACGTCTTCCAGAACGAGCCGGCCGGCGGCAGCGCCGACTTTGCCACGCCGATTGCGCGGGTGCCGGGTGTGTACGGCACCCATCACGTCGGGGCGTCCACCGACCAGGCGCAGGTGGCCATCGCCCACGAGGTCATCCGCATCGTGCAGGCGTTCCGCGACACCGGCGAGGTGCCGAATGTGGTCAATCGCCTCGCGCGGAGCTCGGCCACCCACGTCCTCTCGATCCGTCACCGCAACCGGCCGGGGGTGCTCGCTCACGTGTTCGCGGTGCTGGCCGGCGCCACGATCAATGTCGAAGAAGTGGAGAACATCATCTATCATGGTGCGCAGGCCACCCTCGCCCGGATCCATCTCGACGGCGAGCCGAACCATGGCGCGCTCGACCGCATCCGCACCGGCAACCAGGACATCATCAGCGTGGAGTTGAGCAAGATATGAGCGAGCGCATCTATAACTTCAGCGCCGGCCCTGCAGTTCTTCCCGAGCCCGTGCTGCGGAAGGCGCAGGAAGCGGTGTGGAGTGTTGCCGGGAGCGGGATCGGGATCATGGAGCACAGCCATCGCGGCAAGGTGTTCGACCGGATCCTCGACGAAGCCGAGGCGGCGTGCCGCGAGCTGGCGGGCATCCCGGACAACTACCGGGTGCTGTTCCTGCAGGGCGGCGCGTCGCTCCAGTTCTCCATGGTGCCGATGAACCTCCTGCCCGCCGACCGTACCGCGGACTATCTGCTCACCGGCGTCTGGGCGCAGAAGGCGGTAAAGGAGGCGAAGATTCTCGGCGGGAAGGTCCACATCGCGGCGAGCAGCGAGGCCAGCAACTTCGATCGCATCCCGAAGCCGGAGGAGATCTCCTACTCACCCGAGCCGGCGTACATCCACTTCACCACAAACAACACCATCTACGGCACGCAGTGGCGGAGCGAGCCCACGGTGCCGGCAGGAGTGCCGCTCGTGGCGGATACCTCGAGCGACATGTACAGCCGCCCGATCGACGTCCGGAAATACGGGCTGATCTACGCGGGGGCGCAGAAGAATATCGGCCCCTCGGGGGTGACGCTGGTGATCGTGCGCGACGATCTGGTCGAGGCCAGCCCGAAGACGCTGCCGACGATGCTGCAATACCGGACCTATGCCGCGGAGAAGTCGCTCTACAACACGCCGCCGACGTTCGGCATCTACATCATCGGCGAGGTGTTCAAGTGGGTGAAGGCTCAGGGCGGGCTTGCGGCGATGGCCGAGCACAACGAGGCGAAGGCTCGCCTGCTGTACGATCACCTCGACAACGGCGACTTCTTCCGCGGCACGGTGCAGACTACGAGCCGCTCGTTGATGAACGTCACGTTCCGCGCGCCGACCGAGGAGCTCGAGACCAGGTTCATCGCCGAGGCCACCAAGCGCGGGCTCGACGGCCTCAAGGGGCACCGTTCGGTGGGCGGTATGCGGGCCAGCATCTACAATGCCTTCCCCCGCGAGGGGGTGGTAGCGCTGGTAACGTTCATGAAGGAGTTCGAGCGGGCCAATCGCACCGCCGCGGTGCGTTGATCAGCCTGCCGCGAGGGCTCGCACCAGCTCGTCGTTGGTGCGGGCCCGCCGCATGTCGGCGATGAGCTCGTTCATGGCAGCCACGGGGGGCATCCCGGCGATCCGGTGACGAAGCAGGCGCGACACGGCCAGCGCCTCCTCCGACAGCAACAACTCCTCCCGCCGGGTGGCGCTCGCCACCAGATCGATTGCGGGAAAGATCCGCCGCTCCGCCAGCTCCCTGCTCAGCACC
>JBOHSC010000053.1:0-4966 GCA_050733115.1 Gemmatimonadales bacterium | reverse complement strand
GCCGAGCTGTATCGCCGTTTGGGGCTGGCCACCCTGCCGCTCGCCGAGCAGGCGGGGTTGTCCCGGGAAGCGGTCGCCCGGCTCAGAACGCTGCTCAGCTGATCCTCGAAACTTTTCTCCCCGGTTCTCCCTACGGTTAGAGAAACCCCATGAGGCCCTCCCATGAGTAGACGCTGGATGGTTCCGCTGACCCTCGCCCTGGTCGCCTGCTTCAGCGGCGGGTGGCTCCTCCAGCGCGAGCTGGCCGTCGGGACCGATGTCTACCAGCAGGCCCGCCTCTTCGAGGATGTGCTGGCCCACGTGCGCGACTACCACGTCGATTCGCTTCCGGAAGCGGAGCTCTATCTCCGGGCCACCCAGGGGATGCTCCAGGAGCTGCACGATCCCTACGCCACTCTCCTGACCGGCAAGGACTGGGAGCGCCTTCAGGAGCGGACCACCGGCGACTATGCCGGCGTCGGACTCCAGGTGGATGCGCGGAACGGCTGGATCACCGTCGTCTCGGCCATGCAGGGAACACCCGCAGACCGTGCCGGCATCCGTCCGGGGGACCTGCTCGTGGAGGTACAGGGCGAGGCGGCCGCCGGGTGGACGATGGAGCGCGCGGTGCAGGCGCTGCGCGGCCAGTCGGGATCGCCGGTGGATATCGGGGTGAGGAGAGAAGGCGTCGAGGCGCCGATTCGGTACCGGCTCACGCGGGAACGGATACACCAGCGCGCGGTGCCGAGGGGGGTGCTGCTCGACGGGGGCGTCGGCTACCTCTCCATGACGATCGTCCGCGAGAACAGCGCCGAGGAGCTGTCACAGGAGGTGGCGCGCATGGTCGCGCTCGGAATGAAGGCGCTCGTGTTCGACCTCCGCTCCGATCCCGGCGGGCTGCGCGACGAGGCGGTGAACGTATCCGATCTCTTCCTCGACTCGCGGCAGGACATCCTCGTGAGCCGCGGGCGCGCTCCCGGCGACAACTTTCGCTGGACCGACAAGGCGCCGCAGCGCTGGCAGTGGCTGCCGATCGTCGTCCTGGTGAACCGGGGTACCGCCAGCGCGGCGGAGATCATCGCGGGCGCGCTGCAGGATCACGACCGCGCCCTCGTGGTCGGCGACACGACCTATGGGAAGGGCATCGTGCAGACACTCTTTCCTCTCGGGCCCCACATCGCGCTCCGAATCACCACCGCGCGCTGGTTCACGCCGAGCGGACGATCGATCCAGGGGGCCGCGCTCGACTCGGTGATGGGACTGCCGCACGCGAAGGCGATCGAAACCAGCTTCCACTCCGACGCCGGGCGGGCCCTGTCGGGGGGCGGCGGGATCGTTCCTGACGTGATCCTCGCTCCCGATACGCTGTCAACGCCGGAGCAGCGGTTCTCGCGCGCCCTGGAAGGTCAGGTGCCGGCATTTCGCGATGCGCTCACCGCGTACGCGCTGGAGCTCCGGCGGTCGAGCGGGGTCTCGAACCCCGATTTCTCGGTGACGCCGGAGATGCGTCAGGAGGTCCGCCGCCGGCTCGAGCAGAAAGGTGTGTCGATTCCCGACAGCGTCTTCGACGCGGGAGATCGCATACTGGGCGAGCAGCTCGGCTATGAGGTCGTGCGATACCGGTTCGGGCCAGAGGCGGAGCAGTTGCGGCGGGTGCGGGACGATCCGCAGGTGCGGGAGGCGGTGGGTCTGCTGCGCTCGGCGCCGAGTCCCCAGGCACTCCTGGGGATGGCTACGCCGGCGGCGTCACGGGCTCACTGATCGACCACTCGCACTCCCGCGGGTACCTCGAAGGTGAAAGTGCGGTCGGGCAGTGTCCGGTTCACCTGCAGTTTCGACAGAATCAGGATGCGACGTGACCCGCTGCGCTCGGTGATCTCGAGCCGGCGCGGAAGGCCGTCCTGCTGGTCCAGCCAGAGAAGGGCGCGGTCGAAGGGAAGATCCGGCACCGCTGGCACCAACTCGACCACATCCATCGAGCGTCCGTTGATCCGATCGTTCTTGACGTAGCTCGCTTGGTAGCGCTCGGCAGGCTTGTCGAGCAGCCAGGCCAGCACGTTGTAGCCATAGACCGGCCCGCCACTCGGGACGGAAAGCCGGATCACCTGGCCGGGCACCGTGCTCGGCGTGTAGACCCAGACGTGCTCTCCGTCGATGACGATGGCTTCGCCCTGCGGGTCCGAGAAGCGCATGGCGAACTTGGCCTCTCCCGTCTGCATGAGCGTTCCCCGGCTCTCGGAGCTGTCGATCATCGGGTTCTGGATGACCTGGTCGAAATCGGCGCGCAGACTGCTGAGCGACCGGTAGACGCGTGAGGAGCGGCCGACGATGGCGGCCGCGTCCTGCGCCTGAGCCGGTCCGGCAGCGACGAGGACCAGCAGCAGGAAAATCCGACCGCTCACGCGCGCATCCCCGCCGGCTCGGCCACGCGGCGGCCGATCGCCTCCGCGATCAGGCGAACTTCCCTCATCATCCGTTCGAATTGCTCGGGATAGAGACTCTGGGCGCCGTCGGACAGCGCGCGGTCAGGGCTCGGGTGCACCTCGACCAGCAGCCCGTCGGCCCCGGCGGCCACCGCGGCCCGCGCCATGGGGATCACCATGTCGCGGTGCCCGGTGCCGTGACTCGGATCGGCGACGATCGGCAGATGTGATAGCCCGCGGACCACCGGGATGGCGCTCAGATCGAAGACGTTGCGCGTGGCGGGGTCGAACCCGCGGATGCCGCGCTCGCAGAGAATGACCTGCGAGTTCCCTTCGGACAGGATGTATTCCGCCGACAGGAGCAGCTCCTGGATCGTCGCGGAGATGCCGCGCTTGAGCAGCACCGGCTTGCCGCATCGGCCCGCATACTTGAGCAGCGAGTAGTTCTGCATGTTCCGGGCGCCGATCTGGACGATGTCGGCCACCTCGACCACGCGGTCCAGTCCCTCGGCGTCCATCGCCTCGGTGACGATGAGCAGCCCCGTTTCCTCCCGCGCCCTGGCCAGGAACCGGAGTCCGGCGACGCCAAGACCCTGGAACGAGTAGGGGGAGCTCCGCGGCTTGAACGCCCCCGCACGGAGGACGGTGGCCCCGGCTTCGCGGACGGCGCGCGCGGCATCGAGAATCTGCCGCTCGCTCTCGACGGAGCAGGGCCCCGCCATGACCACCACGTCGTCGCCGCCGACGGATAGGCCGCCGGGGAGCCGCACCACGGTGGACTCGGGCTTCCACTCGCGCGACACCTGCTTGTAGGGCTTGGTGACGTGCAGAATTTCCTGCACGCCCGCGAGCGCAGCCAGGCGCGAGCCGTCCACCCGACCGTCGTTGCCCACCAGCCCGATCGAGACCCGCTGCTTGCCCGGCATCGGCCGCGCCTGATATCCCATCTCCTCGATGGTGGCGATCACCGCGCTGATTTCGGCTTCGTCGGCGCCGTGCCGCATGACGATCAGCATCGCGATGCCCTCACACCGGCTCCCGCTCGCCGAGACGCACGCCCACGATCGTGGAGACGCCGGGCTCCTGCATCGTGACGCCGTACACGGCATCGGCCGATTGCATCGTACGCGGGTTGTGGGTGATCACGACGAACTGGGTATCGACCTTGAACTCGTCGAGCAGCCTGGTGAATCGCCCCACGTTGGCGTCGTCCAGCGGGGCGTCCACCTCGTCCATCAGGCAGAAGGGGCTGGGCTTGGTCAGGTAGATGCTGAAGAGCAGCGACACCGCTACGAGGGTGCGCTCGCCGGAGGAGAGCAGGTGAATACGCTGGGTCCGCTTGCCGCGCGGGGCGGCGTGGATGTCGATCTCGCTCTCGAGCGGATCGTCGGGGTTGGCAAGGCGCAGCTCGCACTCGCCGCCGCCGAAGAGGGTCTGGAACACCTTGAGGAAGTTTGCCTGCACCGCCGTGAAGGTCTCGAGAAACATGGTGCGAGCGGTGCCGTCGATCTCGCGGATGGCCTGGATGAGCGACTGTCGCGCGCCTATCAGGTCGTCGCGCTGCGAGGTGAGGAACTCCAGCCGCTTCGTCTCTTCCGCGTGCTCCTCGACCGCGAGGGGATTGACCGGACCGATCCCCTCGAGCGCCCCGGTGATGCGGGCCGACTCGGCCTCGAGTGTCTCGATATCGAGGTCGAGCAGCGAGGTGCCCTCGACGAGATGCTCGAAGGGACGGCGCCACTCCGCCTCGACCCGCTCGATGATGCTCCGGCGCGATCCGGCCCCCTCGGTGAGCCGGACCTGGAGGGTATGGCTTTCCTCGCTCGCCCGGTCGAGGGCGGACCGCGCCTCGGCCACCGCGTGCTCGGCATCGGCGAGGGCGGCCTCGGCCAGGGCCAGCTCGGTTTCCGCGTCGGCGCTGGCCGCCTCGAGCTCGTGGCACGCGACCAGGCGCTCGGCACGCTGCTCCTTCCACTCGCCCTGCTGAGCGGCGATCGCCGCGCTGTCGGCGTCGAGCTGGGTCAACTCACCGGTGAGCGAGAGCATGGCCCGCTCGGCGTCTTCGCCCATGGTCGACGCACGCTGGAGCCGCTCCTCCGCCGAACGGAGCCCACCGGCCACGTGCGCCTCCTGCACTTGCCAGTGCACCCGGTGCTCGCGTGCGGCCTCCTGCTCGGCCTCGAGCTCGGCCAGCCGGGCGCGACCTTCGCCCAGTGACTCGTCGAGGC
This sequence comes from Gemmatimonadales bacterium, assembly GCA_050733115.1. GTDB lineage: Bacteria > Gemmatimonadota > Gemmatimonadetes > Gemmatimonadales > GWC2-71-9 > CAVVWJ01. Next base: position 336 of record JBOHSC010000053.1, on the reverse strand, counting down.
GGCTGCGCGCGAGGTCGCCCTCGACCAGCTCGGCGCCGATTTCGCTCATCCGCCCCTCCGAACGGCTCAGTCGCTCGGTGACGCGCTGGAGCTCGACCCCGGAGTCGGCCGACTCGCGGGCAAGATTGCCGGCGAGGCGGGACCCGTCTTCGCGCGCGGCTACGGACTGGCGCTCGGCCTCACGTGCAAGATCGGCAGCGGCGGTGGCGGCCGCGAGCGAGCGCTCCCGCTCCGCCAGCCGCTCGACGGTGGCCTTCAGCGCTCCGTCGGCGGTGGCGAGGGCCGCGGCGCCGCGCTCGACGTCCTGGGCGAGCGCGGCGAGCTCCGCGCGGCGGC
>JBOHSC010000052.1:0-4560 GCA_050733115.1 Gemmatimonadales bacterium | reverse complement strand
GCATCGGCGCGGGAGATCGACCTCTTCAACATCCGCGTTGCAACCGCCATCGCCATGCGCCGGGCCATCTGCCACCTGCTCCGGCGGGCCGAGCTTTCCTGCCGGCCTTATTGCATCCTGATCGACGGTCTGCCGTTGCCCGAGGTGGGTTACCCGCACGACGCGCTGGTCGATGGCGACGCGCTCTGCCAGTCGGTGGCCGCTGCGGCGATTCTGGCCAAGACGGTGCGCGATCGGCTGATGCATCGTCTCGCGAGCCGCTATCCGGACTACGGCTGGGCGACGAACGTCGGCTACGGGACGCCGGAGCACCAGGCCGGCCTGTCGCTGCACGGCCCCACTCGGCACCATCGGCAGACCTTTGCGCCTGTCGCACAGCTACCTCTGCCTTTCTAGGATTTGCCCTGATTCACCGCGGAGGCGCGGAGGACCCGGAGAAGGGACACTGGTGTTCGGGAATCGACTGATCGATGCGAAGGGCACTCATAACATTTTTCTGTCTGCGTCTCTCTGCGCCTTCGCGATTTTCAGTGGGGTGGCGGTGGGACAGGCACCCGCGCAGTCGAACGCCGAGCGGGTGGTCAACGGGTACCACACGCCGTCACACGACTACGACCTGATCCATCAGCGGATCGAGGTGAAGAACTTCGACTGGGACTCGACTTCCTTCGACGGACTGGTCACGACCACCCTCGTGGCCCGCCGGCAGGGGCTCGATTCGGTCATCCTCGACATGGACCGTCAGCTCGCGGTCCGCTCCGTATCGGGTGTCTGCAGTCGGAAGAAGTCGTGCCCGAGAATCCCCTTCGCCCGTCCCGGCGACTCGCTCGTCGTGCGCTTCGCGCAGCCTGCCCCCTGGGGCGACACGCTGCGCTTCACGATTGATTATCACGGCCGCATCGCTCAGGGCAGGGGACTCTACTTCTTCAAGGACGAGCCGGGACGGCCTCACCGCCCGCAGCAGGTGTACAGCGGCGGCGGCACCGACGGCAATCCACGGTGGATTCCCACCTGGGGCGCGCCCGACGACAAGGCGACCTGGGAGGTGATCGCGACGGTGCCGAAGCGCTTCACCGTCGTCTCGAACGGGCGCCTCGTGAGCGATCGCCCCGCGGCGGGCGGCATGCACACCGCGCAGTGGTCGCTGGAGAAGCCCGCCTCCACGTATCTCATCTCGCTCGTCGTGGCGCCGCTCGCCAGGATCTCCGACCGCTGGCGCAGGATCCCCGTCGACTACTACGTGTACCCGGAAGACCGTGACAGGGCCCGCGCGCTCTTCGGTGTTACACCCGACATGATGGAGACGTACTCCCACCTCACCGGTGTTCCCTATCCCTGGAACAAGTACGACCAGGTTACCGTCGCCGACTTCGTCGGCGGAATGGAGAACGTCTCCGCCACCACTCTCGTGGACTGGCTGCCCGACGCTGCCGCCTATCGCGACCGCCCGTGGTATCAGTACTCGCTCATTCCGCACGAGCTGGCCCACCAATGGTTCGGCGACCTGGTGACGGCGGAGAATTGGGCCAACTACTGGCTCAATGAGGGAATGGCCGAGTTCATGCCTGGCCAGTACTGGGGCAGCAAGATGGGAGAGCGTGCCGAGGAGGACTACTACCTCTCCGAGTATCGCGACTACGTGGCGGCCGACAAGCGTCGCCGGATGCCGCTCGCCACCTGGAATTCCAACAACGTCTACCCCAAGGGCGCGCTCGTCCTCGAGATGCTCAAGAAGCAGCTTGGCCCCGAGCGGTTCTGGGCCTCGATCAATCGCTATCTCACCGATCACGCCTACCGCACTGCCACGAGTGACGATCTCCGGCAGGCCGTGCTCGACGCCACCGGCGAGAATCTTGGCTGGTTCTGGTCGCAGTGGATCTATCGCGCCGGCTATCCGGCGTTCAGCGTGACGTCGGCGTTCGACTCGGCAGCGGGCACGCTGACCCTCTCCGTCCGGCAGACTCAGGTGGACAGCGCCACCGCCGACAGTACCGGCCTCCGCTTCGAGACGCCGCTGGCCTTTCGCGCGCCGATGACCATCCGGGTCGGCACCTCGTCGGGAGATGTGGTCACAAATACCGTGATCGATCGTCGCGAGCAGACTGTCACGATCGACGGACTCCGCGCGCCGCCAACGATGGTCGTTTTCGATGCCGCCAGCGCTGTCGTCAAGACGCTCGACTTCGACCAGCCCACCTCGTGGCTGGCTACGCTGCTGGAGCGGGAGGGTGGTCTCTGGAACCGCGCCTGGGCGATCGAGCAGCTCCGCCAGCGCAAGGGCGACTCGCTCGCCGCCACGACGCTCGCCCACGCCTCGCGCGCTGCCGACCATCCCGCCGTTCGTGCCCTTGCCGCCGGCGCGCTCGGCGAGTTCCCGCCGGCGGTGGCGCTGCCGGCGCTCGAGGCGGCAGCGGGTGACACATCGTCGCGGGTGAGAAAGGCTGCCGTCACGTCGCTCGGTGCCCTCGGTGGCGATCGAACGGTCGCCGTGGTGAGGGCCGCGTGGACCAGCGACCCGAGCTACGAGGTGCGGGCTGCCGCGCTTACCGCGTTGAGCCGCATCGATTCCGCGGGCGCCCGCGCCGCGATTCTCGACGGCCTCGCGACCCCCTCGTACCGCGACGTTATCCAGAATGCCGCCGTCCTGGCCGTCCTTCAGCGCCCCGATTCAGGGTTGATCGATGCGCTTTCGCGCCAGGTTGCCACCCAGCCGCTGCCGTCGATCGCGCTCGCCGTGCTCGCCTCCCGCGGCAATCCCGCCGCGGTCGAGGCGTTCGCCCGGGTACTCGACGATGAGCGCGCCTGGGTGCGGGAGCTGGCGCTCCAGGGGTTGCTCGAACAGCTCGACCGTGACGACGTGCTCGGCGTCCTGCGCGCGGCCCTGCCGGGTGTCCGGAACGACGGTGCCCGCGCCGCGGTTCAGGCCATCATCGATCGTCTGGGTAACGCGAAGGGCTAGGTGGCTACTGGGTTGGGTGGTCGAGCAGAATCTTCTGAATGGCGCGCATCCGGTCGGCGAAATCGAGCGTTGAGAGGTCGTGAATCTCGTCGTCGGCGCCGGTGAGGGCATTCATCACTCCCGCCGCGTCGTCGGGGCCCTGCATTTCGGTTTTGCGGATGAGCCGGATCTCGTTGATGTGGGCCACCGGCACCCGGATCAGCGAGTCAGTTTGGCTCACCACGAGCGAATCGCCATCGAGCCGGACGAGCTTAACGTCCCAGACGTACTTATCGCCGTCGGTGGCCACTTGCCACCGGTCGGATTGCGCGGCTAGCTGGGTCAGGGAGATCAGGGAGAACGCTATCGCGCAAGCAATTCCACGGATCATGGGTAGAATATACTGCCCGGCTCGTGCTCGTGCCCGGCGTCGATCTTGACGCTGGATGTACCAAACCGTAGGCTCGCTCACGTCGTAGGTCCCCTGAAAATCCCCCCTGCAGTCCCAGTCCGAGAAGCGGAGCGATTCAATGACCGGCCAGCGCCGGTAAGGAGCACTCCCATGCGCATCCCGTTCGGAAACCGTCCACGAGTCGAAGGAGTCGTCTCTGCAGCGCCGCTTCTCGCGGCCTTTGCCTTGCTGCTCACGGCTTGCAGCGGCGATTCCACCGCGCCTGTCGCCAATCCCATCGAGAACACGTCCGTCACTGCTTTCGCGAGCTCCCCGCAGGCAGCGGCGGCAGTCAGGACGGCCGCCACGCGGTGGAGTCACAAACTTCCGATCGTATCGGCGAGGGGGGTGCCGGCCGAGGGGTTCAGCGCGTCGCAGGCCGCTCCCCCGGTCAGCTCACCGTTCGATCTCACCTACTTCGGCGGTGCCGTGGTCAACAAGGCCACGTCCTACAATATCTACGTGAACTGCGAGGCGGGGCCGGCGACCTGCTGGGGCACAAACTCGTTGACGCCCGGCACCTTCCTCCGCGACCTGAATCACGATGGGTTCATCCGGATGGTCAACGAATTCATCGAGACCGACGCGAAGAACCATTTCCCGGTGAAGGAGCTGAGCACCACCTTTGTGCTGTCGGAGCCCAACACCGCGACAATCGATGACGTGCTGAACATCCTCTTCTCCGCCGCGAGCTTCACTGGGGCCGTGGGTTACAACGCCATCTATCACGTGTACCTGCCGCAGGGCACCGACATGTGCTTTGATCCCACCACCTGCTACTCGCCGGACAACTTCGACACCTTCGTCTTCTGCGCCTTCCACTCGAGTGTGGACTTCGGCCCGGACGCGCACGTCCTGTTCACCGTCGAGCCCTTCCAGGACGTCCCGGGATGTGCGATCCCGGGCCAGACCCCTCACGGCACCATCGACGCCACGGCGTCGACGGTCTCGCACGAGCTGATGGAGACCATCACCGATCCCGACGGTGACGCCTGGTTCAATGGCCTGTTCGGATTCGAGGGCTCGGATATCTGCTCGTCGCTGGGCAGCAACGAGTTCATCGGCAATCATCAGTATTTCATCCAGAACGAATACTCGAACAAGGCCCACGGCTGTACCAGGATGTCCTGACGATTGGTGAGGTCGGTCCGGGCGCAGCGGCGCTCGGACC
>JBOHSC010000051.1:0-6986 GCA_050733115.1 Gemmatimonadales bacterium | reverse complement strand
CGACTCGCTCAACTGGTACGCCGGCTTCGATCTCAAAGCCCAGGGAGACGGCTACGGACCGAGCGACCAGGCGCCGTTCTACGCGGCGGGGAGGCCGGTGCTGCATCTCTTCACCGATCTCCACGAGGACTATCACCGCACCACCGACGACTGGCAGAAGATCAACCTCGACGGCTTCAAGCGGGTTACCGATTTCGCCGTGGGCCTGGTGACCGCGATCGCCAACCGGCCGCGCCCTCTCACCTTCGTCGCGTCGGTCACGCCCGAGCTTTCGTCCTCGGCCGACTCGGGGCCGACCGCGGGGTATGGGGCCTATCTGGGTACCGTCCCCGATATGATCGGGAGTCCGGGCGGCGTACGGCTGGCCGGCGTGCGGGCCGGAAGCCCCGCCGAAAGGGCGGGGCTGCGGGGTGACGATATCATCACCCGGATCGGCAACGCCGACATCCCCGACCTGCAGGCCATGACGGACGCCCTCCGGAGCCACCAGCCCGGAGACACCGTGGACATCGTCGTCCGTCGGGGAGACCAGGTCACGACCGTCCGGGCAACGCTCGGCATCAGGGGAGGATGACGGTGGCGGTTCTGGATTCTGAAAAGGTCATCGCGAGCCTGCGCGGCGCCTTCGCGCGGGACGTGGGGCGCGCGGAGCTGCTGCGCACCGCCGCGGAGAAGATCCGCGCTGCGGGAGAACCCTATACCTCTGTTTACCTCTACATGCTCCATGGAAATGAGCTCGTGCTCGAGGCGTACGGGGGGCGGGAAACCGACCACATCCGCATCCCGGTCGGCAAGGGAGTCTGCGGCACCGCCGTGGCCACCGGTGAGGACCAGAACGTCCCCGATGTGCGGGAGATCTCCAACTACCTCGCGTGCAACGCCTGGACTCGCTCGGAGCTGGTGGTGCTGATTCGGCGCGGCGACACCATCCTGGGCCAGATCGACGTGGACAGCGACGTGCCCGACCCATTCACCGCGGACGAAGAGGCCGCGGTTCGCCGCGTCGCCAACGCGATCGCGATACTGCTCTAGACGGCCCGATGCACCACGAGGGCGGCGCCAGGGAGGCGATGCTGCGGATCCGCGACGTATCGCTGCTGGTGCGGCGGATCGGCCGGGGACACCCGGCTCTCGTTCTCCATGGTGGCCCCGGCGCGCACCACGAGTACCTCCTGCCCGCCTTCGACGAGCTGGCCCGCCAACGGGAGCTGATCTACTACGACCAGCGTGGCGGCGGGCGCTCCGCGGTGGCGCGCGATGTTCCGGTGGGCTGGCGGGAGCAGGTGGCCGACCTGGAGGCACTGCGCGAACGGCTCGGCCTCGAGCAACTCACTCTCGCGGGATATTCGTGGGGCGGCCTCCTCGCGCTCCTCTACTCCCTCGAGCATCGCGACCGCGTGGAGCGCCTCGCGCTCGTCTCCCCCGCGCCCGCCTGGCGCGCGGCGCGAGAGCAATTCGAGAGCACCTTCTCCCATCGCAACCTCGATCCGGCCTTCCAGGAGGAACGAAGGCGGCTGCGCGAGAGCGGCCTGCGCGAACGCGATCCGGCGGCGTTTCAGCAGCGGATATTCGAGCTGTCGGTGGCGGCGTACTTCTTCGATGCCGGCCGCGCACGGGAGCTGACTCCCTTCAGGGTAACCGGCCGGACCCAGCAGGAGGTGTGGGCGAGCCTGGGCGACTACGATCTCCGGCCTCGCCTCCCGGAGCTGCGCGGCATCCCGGCACTGGTGATGCATGGTGAGAACGACCCGATTCCGATCGATGCGGCGCGAACCACCGCCGGCCTGATCGGCGCGGAGTTTCATCCGATGCCCCGATGCGGGCACGTGCCGTACATCGAGGCCGCCGAGGACTTCACCACCCTGCTGGATGGTTTCCTCCCCCGCTAGGGTCCGGCCTGCCCTGCCCTGCTATCTTCTTGGAATGCCCCACCTCACCCCCCTGGAATTGGTCTTTTCACGGTTCACTGATCCGGTCTTTCCTGCGATCCGGAAGTCCATCGAACAGGGGGGAATCGACCCCACCGATCGCGATGCCTTTTTGATGCTCCCGGATGCCGTGAATCTCATTCGTGAGCTTCGGCCGGAGGAGGGAATCGGCGAAGGGATGGACTATCTCGTGGCGCTCGCCCAGCATGCATATCTCTCGTGGGCCGCCGGCTCACTCACCCTCCACCTGGCGCCCGAAGAGGCGGAGGCCCTGCTCAGCCCCGAGCCGGCATCGCCGTCCGATCCACGGGAGGCGCCGAAGGCCTACTATGCCCAGTTCCTGGGGCGTCAGGTCTGGGCGAAGCTGGTGGACGACGAGGTGGCGGAGCCGCTCGACGGGTGCTTCGTCCACTCCCTTTCAGGAGACACCCTGCGGGTCCTCGGTATCTTCGGTCTCCGTCCTGAACGGGTCGGATTCACCGCGGTCGAGACGATCGGCCCACGCCCCGACGTCACGGCCCGGCCCGACGGATCGCCGCTCTTTTCGTCCACATTCGCCACCGGGCACCTCCACTCCCTCGTCGGGAGCGAGGAACTGCTCGAGCTTGGCTGGCGCACCCTGAGTCCGGCCCATGACGCGTGGGCCCGGGCGGCCTGATGCAGATTCTCCAGGGATACATGGACAAGAAGGCGGTGGCCCAGGTACTGGAGCAAATCGCTGCCTTCCTCGAGCTCAAGAACGAGAATCCTTTCAGAGTCCGCGCCTTCCGGACAGCCGCGCGCGCAGTAGGCGGCTTTACCGGTGATCTCCGCGAAGGACTAGAGAGCGGGGCGCTCGCCTCGACCAAGGGCGTTGGTCCGGCCACTCTCCAGATCGTCACCGAGATCGTCACCACCGGCCGCGCGAGCGTTCTCGAAGAGTTGCGTGAGCAGATTCCACCGGGGCTGGTCGAGATGCTGGCGATCTCAGGGCTCGGGGTAGCCAAGATCAGACAGATCCACGAGGTCCTCGACATCGACTCGCTTCCTGCGCTCGAGGCCGCCGCGCACGACGGCCGCCTGGCCAGACTTCCGCGTTTCGGCCAGAAGACCTCGGAAAACATCCTCAAGGGCATCGCCTTTCTGCGACAGGCGAGCGGCTTCCGTCTCTCCCACCATGCCGCCGACGAGGCGGAAGGATTGCGGGCCGCGCTGGAGCGGATACCCGGGGTGACGAGAGCGGTAGTCGCCGGTGAGGTCAGGCGCCGTACCGAGGTGGTGAAAGACCTGGTGCTCGTCCTGATCGCCGATACGTCGCCGGCCGAGGTGTTCCGGCGGCTGAGCCAGCTTCCGGGAGTACACGAGTTCGCGGGACAGGACGAGCGCCGGGTGACGCTCCGCTTTGCCGGCGGAGCGAGCGCGCAGATCGTGGTAGCGGCGGCGGTGAATGGCGGCGCCGTGCTCGTGCAGGCCACGGGAAGCGAGTCGCACCTCCGGCAGCTTGCCGACCATGCGGCGGCCAACGGCTTCGCATTCAACGGCGCCGCACTCTGGCGCGGCAGCGAGTTCGTTCCCACCCCGGACGAAGAAACGCTCTACGAGCGCCTGGGACTCCGTTTCGTCCCGCCGGAGCTCCGGGAAGGGCAGGGCGAAATCGAAGCGGCCTCCCGCCGCGAGCTGCCCCGGCTTCTCGAACGGGAAGACCTCCGTGGCTTTCTGCACTGTCACACCACCTACTCCGACGGATCGAACTCGGTGATCGATCTGGCCCGGGCGTGTCTCGCCGCCGGGTATCAGTACGTCGGCATCACCGACCACAGTCAGGCGGCGGCATATGCGGGCGGCCTCAAGGCCGACGATCTCGCGCGCCAGTCCGACGAGATCGACGAGGTCAACAGTCAGCTTCAGGGAATCCGGGTCCTCAAGGGCGTGGAGGCCGATATTCTCCAGGATGGTCGCATCGATTTCGACGAGGCGGTCCTGGCCCGGCTCGACTTCGTGATCGCCTCGGTCCACAGCCGGTTCAACATGTCGGAGCGCGAGATGACCGCCCGCATGCTGGCGGCGATGGACAGCCCGCACCTCACCATCATCGGCCATCCCACCGGCCGCCTCCTCCTCTCGCGCGATCCGTACGGCCTCGACCTCGACGCGATCACCGAGAAGGCGGCGGCCACGGGCGTGGCGCTCGAGGTCAACGCCGACCCGCATCGCCTCGATCTCGACTGGCGAGTACTGCGGCGCACCCGCGACCGCGGTGTCGCCATCTCAATCGGCGCCGACGCCCACAACGTCGCCGGACTTGGCAATGTCGACTTTGGGGTCGGCATCGCCCGGAAGGGGTGGCTCGGCCCGGACGACATCGTCAACGCCGAGCCGCTCGAGGGATTTCTCGCTCGGGTTGCTCGGAGACGGGCAGGTTGAAGCGGGAAACGAGGGCTGAGCGCGACGGCAGGGCAAAGCTGATCTTCAAGCGACTCGCGCGGACCTACCCCGACGCGACGTGTGCCCTCAATTACCGTAATGCCTTCGAGCTCCTCTGCGCCACGATACTCTCTGCTCAATGCACGGACGTCCGGGTCAATATCGTCACGCCCACACTCTTCGCCCGCTATCCGACACCGCAGGCGCTCGCCGCGGCCGTGCCCGGCGAGGTGCAGGAGATCATCAAGTCCACCGGATTCTTCCGCAACAAGACGAAGAGTCTGATCGGCATGGCGCAGGCGCTCGTGGCCGATCACGGAGGCGAGGTGCCCCGGTCGATGGAGGACCTGCGCACTCTTCCGGGAGTGGGCCGGAAGACGGCGAACGTCATTCTCGGCAATGCCTTCGGCATCAATGAGGGCGTCACGGTCGATACCCATGTCACGCGGCTGAGCCGACGACTTGGGCTCACGCGGCACGAGGACCCCGTCAAGATCGAGCTGGATCTCATGAAGCTCTTTCCCCGTAAGGACTGGTCGCTGCTGTCCCATCTTCTCATTTTCCATGGCCGCCGGATCTGCATTGCCAGACGGCCCAGGTGCAGGGAATGCGTGCTGAACGACATCTGCCCCTCCGCGCGCCTCTTCTCATGACATATCCTCGAGGACCCTTCATGCGTTCGGCCCTGCCCTGTCTCCTTGTCGCTCTCTGCGCTTCCGTACCGGTGTCGGCACAGCAGGCGGCACCGTCGCCCGCCACGCGCCTGACCCGTGCGGTGGACGCCAACGTGCTGCGCGCCCACCTCGGCTTTCTCGCCGACGACGCGCTCGAAGGGCGCGCCGCGGGTACCCGGGGCGGCGAGCTGGCGGCCAAGTACATCGCGTCCCAATTCGAGCGTCTCGGTCTCGAGCCGGCCGGCGACAGCGGCACCTACTATCAGCGCGTGCCGATCATCGCTCTCACTCCGCAGCCCTCGCTGACCGTGCTCGGCGCATCAGCGACGCCGCTCACATGGAAAACCGACTACGTGATGTGGTCGATGCTGAACGACTCCACGGTGCACGTGAGCAGCGATGCGGTATTCCTGGGCTACGGCATCGTGGCGCCGGAATGGGGGTGGAACGACTACGAGGGGGCCGACGTAAAGGGGAAGATCGTCGTCGTGCTGGTCAACGACCCCGGCCTTCGGGACTCGACGATTTTCCGGGGGAAGATTCTCACGTATTACGGCAGATGGACGTACAAGATCGAGGAGGCCCGCCGCCAGGGCGCCGCGGGAATCCTCATGATCCACACCAGCGAGAGCGCCACGTATCCCTGGACCACCGTGCTCTCGGGATGGACCGGGCCGCAGGTGAGGCTCGAGACTGCTCCGAGCTCACTCGTCGTCGCCGGGTGGCTGCAGCAGGACGCGGCCGCCCGCACCTTTGCGGCGGCCGGCAAGGATCTGGCGGTGCTGAGCGACGCCGCGGCCAGGCCCGGATTCAGGGCGGTGCCGCTCGGCGTGCAGCTCGATGCCTCGGTGCAGAGCGCCATCAGGCGGTCCTCGACCGAGAACGTGATCGGGCGGCTGCCCGGCAAGGGGCCGCTCACGCGCGAGACGGTGCTCATCAGCGGACACTACGATCATTTCGGAATCGGCACGCCTGTCAACGGCGACTCGATCTACAACGGCGCCGAAGACAACGCCTCGGGCACGGCGGCGGTGATGACGGCCGCGGAGGCGTTCGTGCGAAGCGGCGTGCGTCCGGCACGCTCGATGGTCTTCATCGGCTTCGCGGCCGAGGAGTCGGGCCTGCTGGGCTCGCAGGCGCTGGCGACGAACCCGCCATTTCCCCTCAGGGACATGGCGGCGATCCTCAATCTCGACGGCATGAACCTGCACGGTAAGACGAGGGACTTCTCCGCTCTCGGTCTCGAGCAGTCCTCTCTGGGCAAGGCGGTTCGACAGGCTGCAGCGGCCGAAGGGCTCAAGATCTCGACCAATCAGGAGGCCCTGCTCAACGGCAGCTACTTCCGGTCGGATCACTTCTCGTTGGCGCGGGCGGGCGTTCCGGGCACCTCGCTCGAGACGGGAACGGACTTCGTCGGGAGGCCGGCTGGGTGGGGACAGGAACAGAAGGCGGAGTACATCGCGACGCGGTACCACCAGCCGCAGGACAATATGCAGCCTTGGTTTAACTACGATGGTGCGGTCCAACAGCTTCGCGTCACTGTCAGGACAGCGCTGCTCGTGGGCGACGCTCCAGCCCAGCCGGTGTGGAGTCCCACGTCGGAGTTCCGACAGGCCGGGGAAGCACGCCGGAAATAGCGCTGCGGGCAGGCCTTAGGGGGTGGCTGCCTTTACCGCCTACCAATGCCTGAGTATCTTTGCCGCCGCTTGCGCCATGCCCCCCTGCCCGAGGAGCAATTCTGGACCTGCCGAACCAGCACCGGATTCCGCTCACCTGGCTGCTTGAAAATGCCGGGGCGTCGATCCGCTATCGTGCGCTCACCGAGCTCGCTCCGGCGGGATTTGCCCCGCCTGAGACGATCGAGGCGGCGCACCTCGCCGTTTGCGAGTCGAAAGCCGCGCTCTCGGTCGTAAAGAAGCAGAAAGACAACGGCGTCTGGGGTGGCAATCTTCTCGGTCTGGCCACCAGCACGGCCCTAGGC
>JBOHSC010000050.1:0-6486 GCA_050733115.1 Gemmatimonadales bacterium | reverse complement strand
GCCTGACGCCGTCCTCGGGCCGGTTGTTCCGGCGGCCGGAGAACACGCTGATCACCGGGAAGAGCACCGGGGCGTGGAGCGGCAGGCGGCGATAGAGCCGAGCGCCCATTTCTGCGACGTACCGGTCGCGAGGACGCGCCAGGTCGGGCCGGAGCTGCAGGTAGCGCGGATTCTTGCTGGGCTTGCCGCTGATGAGCCGAGGCTGGGCCGAGCAGATCGAATACCCGCCGCCGGTGCGCGCGGCGTTCCGGGCCACGTGTTCGCGCATCGGCAAGGTAAAGGCGTCGTGCACCGCGACGTCCTCGACGATGCGCACCGCGTCGTCCGCAGTGAGCGGCTGGAAGTTGGAGCAGAAGAGTCCGGGACCCGCCATGTCGTCCTCGGTTTGTCGGTCGAGGCCCGGCTGGATCGCGTCGTCGGGGCGCTGGAAGAGCCTGAACTCGCAGTTCTGCGCCAGCTTCAGGCTCGGGTGACCGTCGTATTCGCCGGGGAGTCCGGCGAGGCGGCGCGCCGGGACTACCACCGAGGCGGTGATGTCGTCCTCCATCTGCACCTTGTCGGCCGCGACGAAGTCCTGCCTCAGCTTGTACGTTCGCCACGCGCCGTTCTCCTCGCGCCCGATCCGGAGATAGTTGGCGACGAGCCGCCGCCCCTCGTACTTGAGCTCGTGCCCTGGCGCGCCGTTGATGATGTCCACCCCGAAGTGGCGGCGCCAATCGTCGCCCCACTCCGGTCGATAAAAGCGCTTGATCACGAACACCAGCGCCCGCACGTAATTGGGAACGCTCTCGAGCCATGCGTTGTACTCCGGCGTGAACTCGGCCGGATTGGGGGTGAGGAGCTTGATGACGGAGCCGAGCGAGCGATCAGGCGACAGGATCGGCCGGACGTCGTACTCCTTGTCGAAAATCGCCTGGACCAGCGCCATGTCGTCCTCGAAGCTCTGCACGAAGAATGGCCCGGGCAGCACGGCGTCGACGAGGCTCTTGCTGATCTCCGACTTTCCACCTCCCGAAACCGTGCATGGCTTGTGGCAGAAGGCACCCTCCGGAACCGTCCCGATCAGTCGCCAGCTCGGAGCCGAGCCGTGCTTGGCCATACGGATCTTGTAGCCGCTCGGGTGGATGTAGATCCGGCCTGGCAGGAGCTTGAGGTGTTGCTCCTGGCCCCTGCTCACCCACTTGATGTCCTGGCGCTGGACGTCGATCTCCATATCCTCGGGCATGTAGTGGATCTCGGGATAGATCGCGTCGGTGGCATAGCCGGAGTCGTGATACTTCGCGCGCCCGCCCACCAGCGCGAGTACCTCGGCGAAGCGGTGGTTCGCGCTCACGATCCTCACCAGGTCCGGCACGAAGCGGTCGCCCAGATTGAAAGTCGCGAAGGCCAGCGCCCCGCCCGCATGCTCCTCCTCCGCCATTCCGAACAGGTTCGCGCTGTAGCCAATCTGAGTTTTCACTTCCTTCTTGCAGTACCCGAAGTAGTTATCGGCCAGGATCGTCACCATCACGCCTTCCATGCCGCGCGAGGTGATCTTGAAGGGCCTGCCCTCGTTGTACAGCTCGCCCTCGTCCGCCCAGCACATCCCCGCAACCCGCTCAGCTTCGGTGGCGAGGCTCACGTGCGGCAGGCCGAGGTCTTTCTTGCGCAGGCGCGTGAGGTGCGGCGCCAGGATCACGCAACCGCTGTGGCCGGTCCAGCCGTCGACATCGAGCCCGGCGTCGTTTCCGGGGAGGTACGGGTCGCCGGCATTGCCGAAGATGCTCTCCACGAAGTCGAGATTCGAGACCAGCCCGCCGGGAACGAAGAACCGCACTTCCAGGCGCTTCTCAGGCAGGACCTTCGGGACTTCGGGACACACCAGCGGCCGCAGCAGCAATGAGACCATGGTCTCCACGGGCTCCGGCCAGTTGGCTGTGAACGGCAGGCGCCTGAGCTCGGTCGGGGGGTGGAACGCCGCCTTCAGAAGCTGGAGGTATGTCCCGAGCGGTACCCGCGTCTTGTCCGCGGGAATCGGAAGACCCCCTTCGGCAACGTGAAAGACGCCCTGGGTCGTGCGGCGGTCGTTCACGGGGTTGTGCAGAACGCCGTTGTCGAGGCGATAGCTCGATACCAGCTCGTTCCGCCACGCGTTCGCGTCGATCGGCAGCGACAGCTCGCGCGCGAGCCCGTAGCGATCGAGTATGAGGGTCTCTCCCGGCAGGGCGACGGGCTCGGAAATGGCCGCCGCCCTGAGCAGGCCGTCGATGTAGTGCTGGATGCGCCGGTCGGCGGGGCACAGATGTTCGGAGAGCAGCCGGGTCTGTTCGCGATACCGCGCGAAGAGATCGCCGGCCAGGTGGAGCACGTCTTCGTCTCCGGTCTCGGGCGGGATCCGGACTCCCATTGCCGCGAGCTTCAGCAGGATGGAGCTGACGGCGGCGCGCCGCTCCGGCAGCCAGACGGCGCCATCCGGCCTCAGTCCTACTGTACGCTCGAGCTCCATTCCCTGCGCCTCCAGGCATGAGTTGGTCTGGATCAACGTCTCACCCGGGCACTCACGCGTCAACCGCGTGATGACCGAGCTCGGTGCGCCCCGGCGCCTGTTCCGGTCGAAGTCGGCCGGCGGCCGCCTGATCCACCATCCAGTTGAGCCGTCCCTGAGCTGGCCGGATGGCCTGCGCCGGCAGTGTATTCGGAGCAAACGGTCCCTGCAGCACCTCCTGGAGGCGCGCAGCCTTGCTCGCGCCAGACACGACAAAGGTGACGTCACTGGCCGCGTTGAGCACCGGAGGCGTGAGGGTGATACGCCACATCGTCGCCACGGGGACATACACAGCCACTACCCAACGCACCGTCTCGTGAATGGCAGCCTGGCCGGCGAAGAGCGAAGCGGTATGGCCGTCCTCGCCCATACCGAGCAGCGCCAGGTCGAGGCCAGCGGTGGGCGGGCCCTCGGCGCGATCGCCGCCGAGCAGGGCGCGAAGCTCGTGTTCATACTGGGCGGCGGCCTGCTTCGGATCGTCCTCACCCCGCATGCGGTGAATCTGATGGGCCGGAATCGGCACCCGGTCGAGTAGCGTCTCCTTCGCCATGCGATAGTTGCTCCGCCGATCGCCGGGTGGGACGCAGCGCTCATCACCCCAGAAAACATGCACCATCTCCCATTCGATCTGACTTGCGAACGCCTGGGTTGCGAGCAGCGCATAGACCTCGCGTGGGGTGGAGCCGCCCGCGAGTGCGAGAATGAATCGTCCGGTTGCGGCGATGGCGCCGGCGGCCCGGGCGACGACGTGCCGGGCGACCGCATCCGCCAGCGCCCCCGGCGTCGGAAAGATTTCGGTCATCTGCGCATCCTGTGGTCGACACCGGACCGCCCGGCGACGATCACGTCGGTCGCGAGACCCAGAAAAAGCCCGTGGGCGACTACGCCGGCCCGGGCCTGGAGCTCCGCGGCCAGTCTCCGGGGTTGCTCGATGGGGCCCATGGTGCAATCGAGGATGAAGTTTCCGTGCTCGGTGGTGAAAGGGGCACCGTCAGGCGCGGTGCGGAGTGAGCCCCGCGCATGTGACGCCAGCGTCTGAACGTACTCCATCTGGGAGCGCCACCCGAAGGGCACGATCTCGACGGGCAGCATTTGCCGGGTGCCCAGCACCGGAGAGAGCTTGGTCTCGTCCGCCACGATGACCACCCTGCGGCTGGCCTGAGCCACGATCTTCTCCCGAAGGAGGGCACCCCCACGGCCCTTGATGAGGTCCATGGCCGGATCGATCTCGTCGGCGCCATCGATGATGATGTCCACGGGCCCGGCGCTTGCCTCGTCAAGCAGTGGGATCCCCAGGCGCCGGGCCTCGGCCGCGGTGGCGGCGGAGGTGGGCACCCCGACGAGGTCGCGGAGAGCACCGGCGCTGAGCAGCGCGCCGATTCGCCGGACCGCAAAATTCGCGGTGCTGCCTGTGCCGAGTCCGACGATCATCCCGGACGCAATCAGCTCCACCGCCCGCTCGGCCGCCTGCTGCTTGTGCCGCCCCTGTTCGCTCACCCGCGTGTGCGGCGCGAGCGGGCCACCTGCTCCCGCGCCGCGGTGACGACGTGGTCGGGCTCGAACCCGAAATGCTGCGCCACGACCTGCATCGGCGCGGACAGGCCGAAGGTGCGCATCCCCAGGATTGCACCCTTTGTGCCCGTGAATTGCGCCCAGCCGAAGGTGGAGGCCGCTTCCACCGAGACGCGGGCGTCGATTTCGGGCGGCAATACGCGGTTCCGGTAGTCCTCCGGCTGCTCCTCGAAGATCTCCCACGACGGCATACTGACGACCCGCGCGCCGATCCCTTGGGCGTTTAGCCGTTCCCTGGCCGTGAGGCAGAGCGACACCTCGCTGCCGGTGGCGAGCAGGAGGACGTCGGGCTTCCCGGAGGGAGCTTCCGCCAGGATGTAGGCGCCGCTCGCGACGCCGCTCGCCGGCGCGTATACCGTGCGGTCGAAGGTGGGCAGAGGCTGGCGGGAGAGGACCAGGGAGACCGGCCGATTCCTGATCTGCAGGATGACGCGGTAGGCCTCCACGACCTCGTTCGCGTCCGCGGGCCGAAGTACGATCATTCCCGGCATGGCTCGAAGCGACGCGAGGTGCTCGATCGGCTGATGGGTAGGTCCGTCTTCCCCGAGGTTGATGGAATCGTGGGTCCAGATGTACAGCACGGGCACTTCCATCAGCGCGCTGATTCGGATCGCGCCCCGGCAGTAGTCGGTGAAGACCAGAAAGCTCGATGCATAGGGCCGCAGGCTGGAGAGCGCCATGCCGTTGGACACCGCGCACATGGCGTGCTCTCGTATGCCAAAATGCAGATTCCGGCCGCGGTAGTCTCCTCCATGGTCCGGCGCCTGGAATTCCCCCGCGCCCTCGATGGTGAGGCGTGTTTTCGTCGAGGGTGATAAGTCCGCCGCGCCGCCAAGCAGCCAGGGGACTCGGGGCGCGATCGCGTTGAGCGCCTTGGCCGAGGCGTCGCGCCCCGCGATGCCCTTGGGGTCGGGCGGAAAGATCGGGAGGTCGCAGTCCCAGTCAGGCGGCAGTGCGTGTCCGGGCAAACATCCGACCTGAAGGCCCGCTCCGGGAAACTCATTGCAATACGCCGCCACCAGGTCGGTCCATGCAGCCCGGTGCGCGGCCCCGCGTCGGCCGAGGTGAGCCTGAAAGTGTTCCCGGATACCCTCGGGAACGAAAAACTTCGCGTCCGGATCCCACCCGTAGAATTCCTTCGCCAGGCGGGCCTCCTCTGCGCCGAGCGGCTCGCCATGGGCCTCGCGGCTGTCTTGTCGATGGGGAGCGCCGTATCCGATGTGACTCTCCACGATGATGAGCGTCGGCCGGTCGTGGGTGGCCAGGAAGGTCTCATAGGCGCGGGTCAGCATGGCGAGATCGTTCGCGTCGCTCACGTGCGTCACGCTCCACCCGTAGGCCAGAAACCGGGTGGCGACGTCCTCGGTGAACGCGAGATCGGTCGATCCCTCGATGGTGATCCGGTTGCTGTCGTAGATCCAGCAGAGGTTGGAGAGCTTGAGGTGTCCGGCCAGGGAAGCGGCCTCGGAGCTCACCCCTTCCATCATGCACCCGTCGCCTCCCATCGCGTAGACGTTGTAGTTGAACAGCTCGAAGTCGGGGCGGTTGTAGGTGGAGGCGAGCCATCGTTCGGCCACGGCCATCCCGACGCTCATCCCCAGTCCCTGGCCCAGCGGGCCAGTCGTCGCCTCGACCCCGGACGTCCAGCCATACTCGGGATGGCCCGGGCAGCGGCTGCCGGCCTGCCGGAAGTTGCGGATGTCGTCCAGCGTCACCGCCGTGCGACCCACCTCCTCGTACGTCTCGTTGGCCGCCTTCACCCCGGTCAGGTGGATCAGGCTGTACAACAGCATCGAAGCGTGGCCGTTCGAGAGTACGAATCGGTCCCGGTTGGGCCAGTGCGGGTCCTCGGGATCGTAGCGGAGAATGCGCTGCCAGAGGCAGTACACCGTGGGCGCGGCCGCCATCGGGGTGCCGGGGTGCCCGGATTGGGCGGCCTGAACCGCATCGATCGAAAGCGTACGGATGGTGTTGATGCAGAGCTGGTCGAGCCCGGTCGAATCCTTCGCGGCCGCCGAGCGAGCCGAGCCGGTTCGTGTCGAGGTCATGTCTGGTGCCCCGCGGACCCGACGGCACCAGCGGTGAGGGCCTCGGATTTGTTGGCGATGCTCTCGAGCATTCCCTTCCACGATTTTACGAACGCCTCGGCCCCCGCCTGCTGCAGATCGGCAGCCAGGGCGGTGACGTCCACACCGGCTCGGCCGAACTCCGGGATGACCGATTCGGCGCCCCCACCATTTGCCGTGAGCTGGCTTCGCAGCTTGCCGTGGTCGGCGAACGCAAGCAGAGTAGCCTCGGGCATCGTGTTGATGGTATCGGGCGCGGCCAGCGCCTCGACGTAGAAGACGTCGGACGCCTGCGGGTCTTTGGTGCCGGTGCTGGCCCAGAGC
>JBOHSC010000049.1:0-1621 GCA_050733115.1 Gemmatimonadales bacterium | reverse complement strand
GAGTGCAGAACCGGCAGTAGGTGGCGCACACCGGTGAGACCAGAAAGAGCGCCCGGTCGGGGTAGCGGTGAGTGATGTTGGGGACGGGGCTGTCGGCGTCTTCGTTGAGGGAATCGACGATGCCGTCTACCACGTCGAGCTCCTCGACGCTGGGGACGTACTGCCGCCAGATCGGATCGCCGGGGGACTTGATCAGATCGACCATGGCCGGCGAGATGCGGAACTCGAAGTTGTCGGCGGCCTGACGAAGGCGGTCGAGCTCGGGGAAGTTGTCCGCGCCGAACTTGGCCGAGAGCGCCTCGAGGGAGGCGATGGAATTCTTCCTGAGGACTTCCTGCCAGGTCTCCATGACTGCCGTCCTTCCGCCTACGCGGCGGAGGTGGAGAGGAGCTTCACGTAGACGATCTGATCGTCGTCCGGCGCATAGAACTCCCGGATAATCCCGCCGACGTGGTAGCCGCGGGATTCGTAGAAGGCCCGGGTGGCCTGGTAGTCGGGCCTGCCCGACGTCTCGGCTACCACGAGGCGGGCGACGCCGGCAAGGCGCCGCTCCATTTCCAGGAGAAGCGCGGTGCCGATCCCGGTGCCGTGGAGGGCGGGATCGACGGCCATCCAGTAGAGATCGAAGGTGCCCACGGTGCAGGGGGTGGGTCCCCAGCAGATCCAGCCCGCCAGACGGCCGTCGGAATCGGCGGCGAGCGCGGTGTAGTCGGGGGACCCGGCGACGGCGGCGTCGAAGACCTCGAGCGCCACTGCTGTCTCATTGTCTCGAAAAACGCCGACCGCTCGGGTGATTTCCTCGAGGCGGGCCCGGTCGGCTGCGCGGAGGTTTCGAAGTACCGGAGTAGCGGTCGCCGCGCCGCTCACGCGGCCGACACCCCGCTGACGAGGGCTGCGGCGGCCGAGTGGCTCTGGGAGCGCATGAGGGCCTCGTCGACTACCTGCATGACGAGCTCGTCATAGCTCCAACCGAAGGCGCGGCCCATCCGGGCCAGGCCCGCGTTGCTCGAGAGGTCGGGGCAGGGATTGACCTCGAGGACGTAGGGTTGTCCCTCCTCGGTGACGCGGAGGTCTACCCGCCCGTATCCCTCACCGCTGGCCATGTGCATCCAGGCGTTGCGGGCCACCTCGGCGATACGCTGACCCAGGTCGTCGGAGACGGCCGCAGGACACACCGGCACCGTGCCCTCGTCCTCGGGGCTGCCGGGGATCCACTTGGCGGCGTAGCTGACTATGGGCCAGCTTCCCTCCGGCATTCCCTCGAAGCGGATTTCCGCGATAGGCAGCATCCGCTTGCCGATGAAGCCCACGTTGAACTCCCGCCCGGGCACGTACTCCTGGACCAGTACCTCCTCGAATTGCTCGAGCATCTGGGCGACGCGGCGCTTGAGTGCCCGCTTCGAGGTGCAGACGGCGCCATTGTCGATGCCGACGCTCGCGTCTTCCGCCGCCGGCTTCACGATGGCCGGGAGAGGGAATTCGGCCGGGCTCTTGTTGGCCTGGGCGAGGGTGAAGGCGGGGACGGGAAGGCCGGCCGCGGCGAGGAGCGTGTTGGCGACGTGCTTCCGGTGGGAGATGGTGGTGGCCCAGTGGCGGCACCCGGTGAAGGGCACCCCGGTAA
>JBOHSC010000048.1:0-2314 GCA_050733115.1 Gemmatimonadales bacterium | reverse complement strand
CTCGTACACGCTGCCCTGGATCCGGAGCCGGCCGAGCGCGCGCGTCACATCGGGAATCGGCTCGGCAAGGAGGCCGTCGCCGCGCCGGAAGAGGCCGGCCACTTCGCCCGCGCGCGCCAGCTCGACCGCGATCCAGCCGGGGTCGGCGGTGGGGCGGCGGGCCAGCACTCTCGCGCGTCCGAGCGGCCCGACCGCGTGCGCGGCGACCAGCTCGATCACCTGGGCGAACTCGATCGTCTCGAGCGCGTCGGCGCAGTCCTCGTCCGCCAAAGGCGACGGGGTGCCACCCTGAGCATGGGCCGGCACCCCGTGAGTAGAAATCGAATCCGCCCGCGACATCAGCCGGCCTGCAGCTCCTCGCGCACGATCTGGTTGATCATCTTGCCGTCGGCCCTGCCCTTGAACCTGGGCAACACCTGGCCCATGACCTTGCCCACATCCTTCGCTCCCGCGGCAATGACCTCGCGCACGGCGGCGCGAATTTCCTGGGGATCGACGGCCGGCGGGAGGAATTCCTCGAGCACCTTGATTTGCGCCAGCTCGACGTCGGCCAGATCCTGGCGCCCACCGGCGGTGTACTGCTCGATTGCTTCCCGGCGGATCTTGATTCCCTTGCGCAGGACTTCGAGCACTTCTTCGTCCGTGGCAGGGCGGCGAAGCTCGATCTCGCGGTTCTTGAGGTTGGCGAGGATCGTGCCGAGAACGAGAGTACGGTCCTTCTGCTGCCCCTTGCGAGACGCGTTCATCGCGGCTCGCAAGGATTCACTGAGGTTAGACCCTGGGGACACGGGGGCCACGGCGGTTCTTGCGGACGGCGGCGTTCATCTTCCGCTTCCGCTTTTCGCTCGGCTTCTCGAAGTGACGGTGCTTCCGCAGGTCCGAAAGGATTCCCGCCTTTTCGCACTTCTTCTTGAACCGCTTGAGCGCCCGCTCGAAGCTTTCGTCATCGTGAATGATGACTTCAGGCATTCGCTGTATCACCCCTCTCGGGCCCGTATGGGCGTAAATGGTATAGACATGATAATTTAGCGGGCATTTGCGTGAGGGGCAAGCAGCGGGGTCGCGCTGCTGCGTCGCGTGCGGGAGCGGCTGGCGCAGCCATGCGCGGGCCACTGCAGCGCCCGGAGTGAGCCGGTCCCGCCCAGAGCGGGCCGGCACGACGCACCCGTCCCTACCCTGGCGGCCAGGCCATCTTCCTCCCACCGAGCAGGTGCAGGTGCAGGTGACCCACGCTCTGCCCCGCGTCGGCGCCGGTATTGGTCACGATCCGGTACCCGCCCGCGTCGAGTCCCAGCTCGGCGGCCAGCTCCGCGGTGAACACCATAAGACGCCCCAGCATTCGCTCCCCGTCCGCGTCCCCGGCATCCCTCACCGCGGTGTAGTGTCGCATCGGGATCACCAGCACGTGGGTCGGCGCCTGAGGATTGATGTCACGGAAGGCGAGCAGGTCGTTCGAGCGCTTGACGGGCGTCACCGGAATTTCGCCAGCAGCGATCTTGCAGAAGAGACAGTCAGCCATCGATCCCCCGGAATCGTGCGGCGCTCACCGCCACCGCCGCCGCCATGGCGGCCGTCTCGAATCTGAGCGTGTGAGCACCGAGTCTGACCGGATGATAACCCGCCGCCAGTAGCGCTTCCCGCTCGGAGGCGGTGACCCCCCCTTCAGGCCCCACCACCACCGTCACCGACTCGGACCCGAGCCCGGCCGGCGGTGCATCCCCCGCGGCGTCGGCCAGCCACAGCGCTCCGGTGCGTGGCTCCGAGAGAAAGTGGTCGAGCGCCACCGAGACCTCCACCGCAGTTGCCCAGGCGACGCCGCTCTGCTTCACCGCTTCGCGTGCCTGCCGCCGGAGCTTTTCCAGATGCTGGTTCCTGAGCCTGGTGGCGACGCCGGCTGTGCGCGTCGTCTCCAGCGGGACCACCGCGGTGACGCCGAGCTCGCTCGCCTTTTCCACCAGCCACTCGAAGCGGTCGCGGTCACCCGCCCCTACGGCCAGGATGAGATCCGCCGGCCGCGGGATCACCTCGGCGGATTCGATCTCCACCGACCAGGACTCTCCCTGGCGCACCAACCTGCCGGCGCCGACCAGTCCCACACCGTCCCGAACCCCCACCGCTTCACCAATCGATGCACGGCGGACGTGGAGATGGTGTGCCTCTTCGTCGTCCAGCCGGCAGGTCGAGCCCGTTCCCCCGGCACCAGGGGGCAGGAGCACCGTGATCACGAACGAGCGGCGGCCACCGCCCACCACCCCGTATCGACCACCTCGTCGCGCACCTCGAAGTGCCGGAGGGTCAAGGCGTCCGTGAACTC
>JBOHSC010000047.1:0-7574 GCA_050733115.1 Gemmatimonadales bacterium | reverse complement strand
GCGATGTACCTGCCGATCTTCGACATGATGAACGCGGTGCAGTAGGGGGGCGGTTCGGGCAGCAACGAGTCTTGTCACTCGGTCTCACGGTTACAGGCGCGACTCCGCTTCGTCCAGCGGGGTCGCGTTCTCATTTCGTGTTGTGGCTGACTAAATCCTCTCCAGCCCGACGGCCCCAGCAAACCGGAATCATGCCAAGGTGTCTTCACGACATCGCAGGGGACTGACGTTGGAGGGGAATCAGTGCGCGAAGGCGGCTGTCACGCAACCAGAGCCCGCCCCAGAGCAGCAACCCGACGTACACGGGGAAAAGGATGTGACTGAACACCGGGTCTCCCACCCGGACATGGAGCACCGTAGCGCCGCCGAGGAATCCCGTCAGGAGGAGAGCGCCGAGGACCGAACTCGACGGGATCAGGTAGATCGCGAGAAGCCCGAGCTCGAATAGCCCGATGGTGACCGGGAGATGCGAGGGAAGGCCCAGCCGGGCAAAGCCTTCCACGACCGGGGCGATCACCATCACCTTGATGACCCCGTCGAATACGAGAAAGAGCACCGCCAGCGCGCTGAAGATCCGTCCGGCCCTGAGCATCGCGCGCGAGGCGGGAGCGGGGGATGGGTACGAAGCCATCATGACCTCCTCGATATCGGTGATCGGCAGGATGAGTGACCGGGCTCTGTTACTACGTCGAATGGGCCGTGAGGAAATCGACAGGGGGCTCACCGATCCGTGAGTCGCAACTTCGTCACCTCGTCCACCGACCCCATGACTGCGTGGAAGCCGTCGATGTCGCGGGCGCGGACGTGGATCAGGAACGACCGCCCGCTCCTGACCACGTCCTCTTCCACCAGGCGTACCACGCCGGGCAGACGGCGGTCCGCGTTGCTGAGTAGCTTCCGTCATCCCGGCCGCCGTTGGAGAATCAGTGCCCAGAGACCTCAGGCCCGACTCGCCGCCCGCGGCTCCCGCAGCCCTCTTCGGGGTCGCGACCATCGCCGGGCTCGGCGCCGCCGTTCTTGCCCTCTTCCTGTTCGGATGGCTTGCCGACGAGATGCTCGAAGGCGATACGCTCGCTTTCGATCTGCACGTCCGCGCCGCGGTCCATGCACACGCCTCGCCGGGTCTCACGCGTCTGTTCGTCGTCGTGAGCGACGTGGGTGGCCCGATGGTGCTCGCGCCGCTGACTGTCGCGCTCGTGGGGGTCTTCCTCTGGCGCCGCTGGTGGCGCGGCGCCGTTCTTCTCGCCGTGGCGGTGGCCGGCGCCGGCGTTCTCGACGCAGCGCTCAAGCACGCGTTCAAGCGACCGCGACCGACGCCGTTCTTCGGCTATGCATTGCCATCCAGCTTCAGCTTCCCGAGCGGGCACGCCCTCCTTGCCTTCTGCTTCTTCATTGCTGCCGCGGCGATGCTCGCGCCCCGGCTTCGCCGCCGCGAGCTCCGCATACTCGTTTGGGGTGCCGCGGTGCTCGCCATCGTCTCGGTCGGCTTCTCGCGGATCTATCTCGGCGTGCACTATCCGAGCGACGTCGCCGGAGGCTACGCGGCGGGGCTTCTCTGGACGGGCATCGTCGTTGCCGCCGACCGGTTCGCCCACGCCTACGCCCGGCGCAGGGGCGGCGCGTAAAGCATTATCTTCTGCGCGATGCGCATTCTGATCGTGGAGGATGACCCTCAGCTCCGGGAAATCGTCGCGACGGCGCTCGGAGAGCATGGGTACGAGACCGTCTCCGCTGCGACGTTCAGCGATGGCCTGGAGCACGCCACCTTCGGCTCCTACGGCGTCATGATTCTCGACATCATGCTGCCCGGCGGCAACGGCATCGAGCTGTGCGCCACCCTTCGGGACGCCGGCGTCACCACCCCCATCCTGCTGCTGACCGCCCGAGGCACCGTCGATGACAAGGTGGCCGGGTTCGACGCCGGCGCGGACGACTACCTGTCGAAGCCCTTCGCCGTTCGCGAGCTGCTTGCCCGGGTGAGGGCGCTGGCCCGCCGCCCGTCGTCACTCGCTCCATCAGTGGCGCGTGTCGCCGATCTCGAGGTCGACCTTCGGAGCAGGAAGGTGTGCCGGTCCGCGCAGAGCCTCACGCTGACTGCTCGCGAGTTCGCGCTGCTCGAGTGCTTCGTGCTGCACCAGGACGTCGTGCTCGACCGCGCTACCATCACGGCCCACGTCTGGGACGAGAATCACGACCCCTTCACCAATACCCTCGAGGTCCTGGTCCGGCGGCTGCGGCAGAAGATCGACGATCCCTTCACGCCGAAGCTGATCCACACCGTGCGCGGCGCCGGCTACCGGTTCGGACTCTGATGCAGCCCTTCAAGCGGCTGCACCTCCAGCTCACCGCGTGGTACGTCGGCACCTTCACGATCATTCTGCTTCTCCTGGCCTCCGCGCTCTTCGTGCTGCTGTCGAATCAGCTTTCCGGCGATCTCGATCTCAGGCTCGCCACTTCCGTGGCGGCGACGCGCCGCGCGATGGAAGTGCGCCAGGCGTTCGGTACGCCCCCCGAGCAGGCGCTCCGCGACGCCATCAGGGAGATCGCCCAGCCCGACCGCCCTCTCTACCTCTTCGGCCGGGACGGAAAACCGATCGCGCCCTCCGGCGCGGTGGACCCTCGCGTGATGGCCGCCGCGGCGGATGCCCTGGCCGGTGAGGACGAGGTCAGTGCCGAGTTCCGAACGGGGGCCAGCCAGCGCTGGCGGCTCTACGCCGAGCGGGTGGCCCCCGGCGGGGGTGAGACGTTCGTGGTCGTCGCCGTGGCCGATGCCACCGGCTTCCGGAAGCAGTTCGAGCGATTGCTCGAGACGTTCATCGCGGCGGCGCTGCTCGCGCTCCTGCCGGTTGGGTTCGGCGGCTATCACATCGCCCGCGTGGCTGCCGCGCGCGTCGAACGCGCCATGAGGCAGTTGCGCGACTTCACTGCGGATGCGGCGCACGAGCTGCGCACCCCGGTGTCGATCATCCGGGGACACGCGGAGCTGGCCGTGGAGCGCGAGCGGGAGGCCGCGGCCTACGCGGCGGCGCTGCGCGAGATCGCGGTGGAAGCGGAGCGGCTGGGGCGGCTCGTGGACAATCTCTTGACGCTGGCTCGCGCCGAGGCGGGGGAGCGGGGCTCGCGGAGGGAGCGACTCTTTCTCGACGACATCGCGGACGAAGCGGTCGAGGGCGCCGCGGTGCTCGGCGCTGGGCGCGGAGTGAGCGTGACGCTCGGCCGCTTCGAGGAGACGATCGTGACCGGCGATCCGGAGCTCCTCCGGCAAGTCCTCATCATTCTGCTCGACAACGCCGTCAAGTTCACTCCCAACGGCGGCTCGGTGCGGCTGGACGTCTTCGTCGAAGATCTTCACCCGACCGTCGTCGTCGAGGATACGGGACTCGGCATTGCCCCCGAGCACCTGCCGCACGTGTTCGAGCGATTCTTTCGAGGTGATCGCTCCAGGACACGCGTCGCCGGCGCGGGCCTGGGGCTCGCGATCGCCCGCTGGATCCTCGAGCAACACTCGGCGACGATCGTCATCAAGTCCGCGCCGGATCGAGGCACGCGCATCCACGTTCGATTCCCCGTCGCATCCGCCCCCTCCAGCCGAGCTCCGAGACCACTGTAATCCTGCAGTAAGCTGCGCGCGCTATCGTGTGCTCCCGATTCCGCGATGAGGCCGCAGTTGGTGATCCTGTTCGATTTCGGTGGGACGCTCGATGCTGACGGCTCCAGGTGGAGCATTCGATTCCATGACGCCTACCGCCAGGCCGGGGGGCGCCTTTCGTTCGACCGCTTCGAGCCGCTCTTTCGGGAGAGCGACCGCCGGCTCGCCCAGACCCCTGGTATCCGCACCATGGGATTCAGGGCGACACTCGACGAACAAGGTGTTCTCCTGTCGACACTTATGGCGGGGGTCGGGGAGACGGTCGAGCCGGCGGCGCTCGCCGGTCCCGTCCATGCGGCGGTCCTGCCCATCGCGGCGCGGAATCGGAAGCTCCTCTCCCGCCTTGCACCGGAGCATCGCCTCGGCGTCGTGTCGAACTTCTGCGGCAACCTCGACGTCTGCCTCGCCGATCTGGGCTTCCTGGCTCTCTTCGACACCGTAATCGACTCCGCGGTGGTCGGCATCTCCAAGCCCGACCCGCGCATCTTTCAGCTCGCGCTCGCCCATCTGTCGGCCGACCCCACCGTGACATGGATGGTGGGTGACAATCCCGCAGCCGACCTCCTCCCCGCCGCGGCACTGGGGCTCAAGACCTGCTGGCTGGCGCCGCCCGGTGAGCGGCATCCTTTCCCTCCGAGCGTGCCGTCTGCGCGGATCGCCGCGCTCACCGACCTGCCCGGCATAGTGGCTGTGCCATGCACGGTCTGATTCTCGCAGGCGGGATCGGAAGCCGCCTCGCCGCCGATGGTGTGGCCGAGCCGAAGCCGTTGGTACGCATCGGCGGGCGGCCCCAGCTGCTGCGGCTCTGCGAGACGCTCGAGGGGCTTGGCTGCGAGTCGGTGACTTGCATGACTCGCGCCGGCGTGTCCGCCGCATCCATCGTCGGCGACGATCCCCGCCGGCGAATCATCTCCTGTTCTACCGCGTCCTCTCTCCATACCCTCGCTCTTGGCTTCGGCGCGATGCCCCCCGGTCCAGTCTTCTGCAGCATGGTGGACACCGTGATGCCGTGGGAGAGCTGGCTCCCAGTGTGGGACGCGTGGCAGGCTGCGGTCGCGGAGGCTGTGCCGGTGGTGCTCGCGGTTGCTCCGTGCTCGGAGCGTGATGAGAGTCCCCTGCTGGTGCGTATCGACGAGTCCGGCCGTATCACGGCGCTCGGTGCCTCGCTCCCCGGCGAATCGTTCGCCACCGCGGGAGTGTATGGCTTCGGCCCGTCGGTGCGGCCGTTGGCTTTGCGCGCGCTGAACGGCGGTGTCCAGCGGATGCGCGGGTTCCTCACCTTGCTCGCGAGTGACGGGTTGCACCTGCGCGCCGTCCCGGTGCATCGCGCGCTGGACATCGATCGCCGCGAAGACCTCGACGAAGCCAATCTGTGGGCTCCGATGGTGGGTCCATGAAGCGCGTCGTGGCGCTCTATCGGAGTCCCGCGTACTCGCCGAGCCGGCACCTGCAGAACGATCGCGCCATCCTCGACGAGGTCATCGGGCAGCTCCTCGCCAGAGGGGGGTGGACGGTCGACCGTGCGACCGAGCAGGACGTGGCCGCCGGGTACCTCCCCGACGGAGATGTCTACCTCAACATGTGCCAGGGTCCGCACGCCTCGAGTCGGTTGCAGGAGCTGCTGCCGCCGGGCGTGCCGTGCATCAACACTCCGGGCGCCGTCCTCGCCTGTCATCGTCACCGTATGGCTCCCCGCCTGCTCGACAGGGGCGTGGCGTTCCCGCCGACGGTCTTCCTCTCTACCACGGGATCGCCGGAGCCGGTGTCGGCGGGGTGGCTCGCCGCGGATAGCAGGGACCCCGTCTGGGTAAAGCGGGGCGACGTGCACGCGCAGACGGCCGAAGACGTCGTGGCCGTCAGTGTGGCGGAGATTCCCACTGCGCTCTCTCGCTTCGCCGGCCGCGGAATCGGACGCGTGGCGCTGCAGGCTCACGTGCCGGGACCGGTGGTCAAGTTCTACGGCGTCATGGATCGGGAGTACTTCCACTGGTATCCCGTCGACGGTCCCGGCGTGGCGGGCGCCGAGGCGTACACCGAGGCGCTCCACGATCTCGCCGAGCGAGCCGCGCGCGCGCTCGGTCTGGCCGTATACGGCGGAGACGCGGTACTCGCGCTGCCGGACTCACCGACACTCATCGATCTGAACGACTGGCCCAGCTTCGCGCCGGTCCGTTCTCCCGCCGCCGCGGCGATCGCGGACCATGCCCACCGGCGCGCTCTCACCGATAGGTACTCATGCTCGAATCAGTGATCGATCTCGAACTCCCGGGCCCGCGATCGCGGGTCGCCTTCGACTCCGAAGCTCGATACCTCGCCCCCGGCACGCAAAGCGTGGCGCTCTTCAGCCGGTTGTGCATGGATCGTGGCCAGGGCGCCCTTCTCTACGATGTAGACAACAACCGCTACATCGACCTGCTTGCCGGCGTGGGGGTGGCGAGCCTGGGCTACGCGCATCCGAAGTACGTCGCGGCGATGCAGCGGCAGGTCGGCCGGATCCACGTCGGCAGCTTCACCTCGGAGCATCGCGCGGCGCTGGTCGAGCTCATCGCGCGGCTGGCGCCCGGCGATCTCAACCGGACCCAGCTCTACTCCAGCGGCGCCGAAGCGGTCGAGGCGGCGGTCAGGCTGGCAAAGTCGTACACCGGCAGGACCGAGATCGTCGGCTTCTGGGGAGGATTCCACGGCAAGACGGGCGGCGTGCTGCCGCTCCTGAGCGGCAGCTTCAAACATGGCCTGGGCCCGTTGATGCCAGGCACCTACTCGAGCCCGTACGCCTCCTGCAGCCGCTGTGCCTTCGGCAAGGCATTTCCGGAATGCGAGTGGCACTGCGTGAGCTTCCTCCGCCGAAAGCTCGAGCTCGAGACCGCGGGCGACGTCGCCGCGATCCTCGTCGAGCCGATCCAGGGCACCGCCGGGAACGTGGTGCCGCCGCCCGGCTACCTGCGGGCGCTCAGGACCCTGGCCGACGAGATCGGTGCGGTGCTCATCGCCGACGAGATGATCTGCGGCTTCGGCCGGACCGGCCGGATGTTCGCGGTGGAGCACGAGGGGATCGTGCCCGACATCCTGCTCGTGGGCAAGGGCTTCGGCGGCGGTTTTCCGGTGAGCGGTGTCATCGCCCGCGAGTCGGTGGCCTTCGCCAGGCCGTGGGCCAATCCGAGCGGGAGCTCCTCGAGCTACGGGGGGAATCCGCTCGCCGCCTGCGCGGCGCGGGTAACGATCGAGACCATTCTGGAAGAGGAATTGGTAGACCACAGCCGCGAGCTCGGCGCCAGGATGCTGGCTGAGCTCCGGACCTGGGAATCGGAGTTGCCGATCGTGAGCGACGTCCGCGGTCGCGGGCTCATGATCGGTCTCGATCTGGTGGTGCCCGGCACGCGCACGCTGCTCGACAAGAAGTCCACCCGGTGGATCTTCGACACGCTGCTCGCGCGCGGCGTGCTTGCCATGATCTACAACCCCGAGGTCCGCATCAATCCGCCGCTCGTGATCACCGAGGAGGAGGCGATGCAGGCGCTCGCGACCATGAAGGACGTGCTTCGTGAAGCCGCAGAACGCGCTCGCCAGTAAGGGCCAGGTCGTAGAGGAATGGGCGGACGTGCACTTCTTCCGCCCCCTCGGATTCGGCATCGCGCGGCGCCTTGCGGCCACACGCGCCACGCCGGATCAGGTAACGGCCGTCTCGCTCATCCTGGGCTTGGCCGCAGGGCACCTGATGTACTACTCGAGCGCCTCGATCAACACCGTCGGGATTCTGCTGTTCGTCGTCTCGGACATCTTCGACAGCGCCGACGGCCAGCTCGCGCGCCTCAGGGGCACCTCGACTCGCTTCGGCAGGATTCTGGACGGGGTGTCCGACAATCTGCGGTTCGTCAACCTCTACCTGCATCTGCTGGCTCGTCTGGCTCACGCGGGGTGGGGGTGG
>JBOHSC010000046.1:0-4876 GCA_050733115.1 Gemmatimonadales bacterium | reverse complement strand
GCCCCGCGACTAGAACACGCGCTGTACCGCACCTGCAAATCTGCACCAACGCGCCCAGAAGGACTCGAACCTCCAACCTTCTGATCCGTAGTCAGATGCTCTATCCAATTGAGCTATGAGCGCGTACTGAGCTCCATGGGCGGTACAAGACTCGAACTTGTGACCTCCACGATGTCAACGTGGCGCTCTAACCAACTGAGCTAACCGCCCGGTAGAGGACGGAGAGGACGGAAGAGACGGAGATGACGGAGCCTGGGCTCCGCGCTGGGAAGGGGCTCCGGGTGCCGGAGCGGTCCCTCCGTTTCTCGCGTCCTTTCCGTCCTCTCGGGCCTGCAATAGCGGGGGTGGGATTTGAACCCACGACCTCCGGGTTATGAGCCCGGCGAGCTACCAGACTGCTCCACCCCGCGACGTGTGCCGGTATGACCCGGCCATTCCTTCAGAAGCTATGCCGCCAGAAGCTATGCCGCTCGGACCTCTGCACCTCAGAGCGGGAAACGGGACTCGAACCCGCGACCCCAACCTTGGCAAGGTTGTGCTCTACCAACTGAGCTATTCCCGCAAGCGGCTAGGAGTTTAGCGTCCGCTCACCGGCCGCGCAACGTCCCGTCGTCCACCACCCGCCATGATACCGCGCGCATCGAGGCCGAGGGAATGGAGGCGAGGGGGATCGAACCCCTGACCTCGTGAATGCCATTCACGCGCTCTCCCAACTGAGCTACGCCCCCGCTATATTCTCACACCCCTCGGAGTTGCCCGCCCTGACGCCGTGGCCGCGGCAGCACGGAAACGTAGCGGCCGACCCAGCGAGCGTCAAGCGGATTACCTATTATCCACGACATGCCGAAGAAGAAGCCTGACGACGGGAATGCCGCGCCCCGGCCCTCCAAGCGTCCCCCCGATCTCTCTGCCGAGGCGTACTCCGACGATCTCACCACCGCCGAGATTCTGGCGCAGTCGCCGCCCCTCAAGCCGCGCCGGCCGCGCAAGCGCGAGACCTCCACGACCCTCGGCGTGTACGACGCCGACCGCGACATCCTCGACCAGTACCTCTTCGAGGTCAGCAAGACCCCGCTCCTCACCGCGCAACAGGAGGTCGCCATCGCCAAGCGGGTCCGCGGCGGCGATGAGGAAGCGATGCAGGAGCTGGTCAAGCGCAACCTGCGGTTCGTCATCTCGGTGGCCAAGAAATATCAGAATCGCGGCCTCGCCCTCACCGACCTGATCGGCGAGGGCAACCTCGGCCTGCTCACCGCCGCCCGGAAGTTCGATCCCGATCAGGGCGTCAAGTTCATCTCCTACGCCGTCTGGTGGATTCGCCAGGCCATTCTCCAGGCGCTGGCCGAGCAGAGCCGCATTGTCCGTGTCCCGCTCAACCGCGCCGGCACGCTGCATCGCATCGGGAAGCGCTCCTCGGCGCTGCTTCAGGAGCTGGGCCGGGAGCCTACTCCGTCCGAGATCGCCGAAGGGATGGATATCTCGATGGAAGAGGTCCAGAAAACCCTCTCCATCTCGCAGAACCATCTCTCGCTCGACGCCCCCCTGACTCCGGGAGAGGACAACAAGCTCCTCGACTATCTGCCGGATACCCAGAATCCTGGTCCCGACTCCGAAACGTTCGAGCATGCCCTCACGCAGTCCATCGAAGAGGTACTGGCCACCCTGAAGGAGCGCGAGGCCAAGATCCTCCGCCTCTATTTCGGACTTGACGGCCCCGAGCCAATGACGCTGGAAGAGATCGGCAGTCTCCTGGGCATCACTCGGGAACGGGTCCGCCAGATCAAGGAGAAGGCGCTGAGCCGGCTCCGCCACGTCAGCCGCGCCCGCGCCCTCGAGAGCTTCCTCGCCTGAACCCGCTGTCCCGCTTAACGCCGGCCCGGCGATTGCGTCTCCCCCCTCACATCCAGTCATCATCCCATGAGGCCTGCACCACAGGAGGAAGTAATGAGGGGGATTCGGCGGTTGCTCGGAATGGCGGTGGCCGCGGTCGCGCTGGGCGCCCCTGCGCTCTCGGCACAGATGGCCCAGCCGCAGTCGCCGTCGGGCGCCGAGTCGCGGGAGGACCGGCAGTTCATGCAGCGGCAGCAGTGGCGCATGGAGCGGCGCGAAAGTCGGATGGGAAATCGGGACCAGCCGATGGGAGCTCGGGACCAGCGAATGGAAAATCGCCGCGGCAGGACGGAATATCGAGGCAACCGGATGGAGCACCGGTCCCGATGGATGAAACATCACCGCTTGCACCACCGGTATCAGCGTCACGGGGGGGAACGCCAGCGCGCACAGTTCCATCACCGGCATCACCAGCACCACCGGCACCATCCCGAGCGCCGCAACGACTAGCCTGAAGCAGCCACGCTACTCTCCGCGCAGCACCTGCTCGACCTGATCCCATTCGATGAGGAACGCGTCGTGTCCGTATAGCGACGCGATCTCGCGGTAGCGAGCGGGAGCACCGGCTGAGCGGTACGCGTCCACCCACTGGCGCACCTCGCTCGCAGCGTAGAGGATGTCGGAGTCCACCCCCACGCCCACCAGATCGCCCACGCGCTTCGCGGTTTCCTGCGCGGCCGCGCGCAACTCTCCCACGTCGTGCAGGTCCATCGATCGCATCAGCGCGAGATAGCTGTCGGCGTCGAACCGGGCGACGAGCTTGTCTCCCTGCCGCCTCAAGTAGTGATCGACATCGAATCGGCCGGGCGTCCGGGAGGATTCCCGGCCGAATCGGGCCGCGAGCTCCCCCGCCGACCGGTAGGTGATCATCGCAATCGCCCTCGCCGCCGCGAGCCCGGCCGCCGGATCGGCTTCGATCGCCATTCGCTGGGCGGCGTTCCAGGCGATGGCCTGTGCCGACGTCGCGGCCGGCGCCGCGAAGACGACCAGTCGCCCGACGGGCACCGGCGAGCGCCGGCCCCACTCGAGAGCCACCATGCCGCCGAGTGAGCCGCCGGTGACGAGCGCCAGCCGCTCGACGCCCAGCCGCTCGAGCAGCGGAATGTGCGCGAGCGCGAGGTCTCCCGGTGTGAGCTCCGGAAAGGGCTCGGTGTGCTCCTCACGCCACTCGCGAGGTCCCGTCGAGCCATAGCAGCTTCCGAGGAGATTCGCGGTGACGATCGCGTGGCGCGTGGTGTCGAGGGCGAGCCCCGGACCGATGAGTGGCCCCCACCACTGTTCCAC
Organism: Gemmatimonadales bacterium; assembly: GCA_050733115.1. Taxonomy (GTDB): domain Bacteria; phylum Gemmatimonadota; class Gemmatimonadetes; order Gemmatimonadales; family GWC2-71-9; genus CAVVWJ01. The sequence goes on along the minus strand of JBOHSC010000046.1, from coordinate 1,702 downwards.
CTCGGCGCTGCCGGTGAGCGCGTGGAATACGAGAATCCAGCCGTTCTCCCGCGCCGCGCGCTCGTTTCCGAGGACGCGATAGCGAAGGCGAAGGCCGGCGAGGGTGGCTCCGCTGGCACTCGTGAACGGCTCGAGTGCCAGCTCGCGGGCGGCGGGCCCACCCGCGATCGTATCGGTCATGCGGCGGCGGTCGGGGCCTGGACTGGCACCTCGCGGAGGCGCCCGTCGCGGACGTCGTAGACGAATCCGCGGATCAACGTGTCCGGATTGAGCAGCTGCGTGGCCAGGAGGAACTCGATGTCCTCCCGGATGCTCTCGTCGAGATCGGTGAAGGGAAGAAAGTCGAACTCGCCGGTATCCTGGCCCAGGTCGGACTGGACCTTGTCGCGCAGGGAACGATTGTTGAATGTCAGCATCCCGCAGTCGGTGTGGTGGATGACTGCGATTTCCTTCGTGCCCAGCAGCCGCTGGGAGATCACCAGCGAGCGCAACGCGTCCCGGGCGCGGCCGCCTGCGTTTCGGATGACATGGGCGTCGCCCTCTTCGAGGCCGAGGACGCGCGACGGAAGAATGCGCGCGTCCATGCAGGTGACCACGGCTACCCGCCGGGCAGGAGGGAGCGGGAGCCCGCCCTTCGTGAAACTGCTCGCGTAGTCCTCGTTGGCCTGTAGCAGCTCATCTATGACCGACATGGTTCCTCCAATCGGACTTGGCGCCGCCCGAGTTGACGTCCGCCGGCTGCGGGTGCCCTACGATACCGGCGTGCAGTGTCCGTATCAATCGTACTGCCTCCTGCAGTGTCACGACGAATCGTAACGAGTGAGGCCCGTGACTGGTGCCCAGAATGGCGATGCCCGAGTGGGCCGCGGCGGCGGTGGCCGCCGCGCGAACGGCCGGAGCGACCTCGGGCGCCGCGGAAACCAGCGTCACGGTGGCGAGCGTGGTGGCGTCGCTCACCGGAGCGGGGAAGTCCCGGCGCCCCGCGCCGTGAGTAAGAGCGAGCGCTTCCCCGCCGATGGTGTCTTCATCGACCGTAGTGGCGGGCTCGCCATCGGATTCGAGCGAGGTGAAGAGCAAAGGGACGCCCTTCCGCTCGGCCATGTCCGCGGCCAGGTGATGGATCACCCGGGCGCCCGCGGCGGCGAGCTCGGAGACGAAGCGGTGATTCGTCCGGGGAATCGCCAGCGCGCCGGGCACGAGTCTCGGGTCGGCGGTGTGCAGCGCCCCGGTTTCCTTCACCAGCTCACATCGGCCGGCGTCGAGCGCCGCCGCAAGAGCCACGGCGGTCACGTCCGAACCGCCGCGGCCAAGTGTGGTGACGCGCCCCCGATGCCATCCCTGGAATCCGGTCGCCACCGGCACGACTCCGCGACCAAGCAGCTTTCGCACCTTTTGGGGACGGACGCAGACGAGTCGGGCGTCTCCCCAGTTGCCATCACTGCCGAGTCCGGCTTCTCTCGCGTCGAGGACCGTGGCACGAACCCCAAGCTGTTCGAGCGCCACGGCGAGGAGCGATGCGGCCACCAGCTCGCCGCTTGCCACCGCCCGATCCGATGACTGCACTGACCGACAATGTGGTGCGGCTCCGTTCGCCGTTTCATGGCGCACCTGGGCCACGAGAGAGAGCAGGTGGTCGGTGACCCCGCGGCGGGCGCTCGCCACGGCCGCCACTGGCCGGCCTGACAATCGCTCGGCGATTCGC
>JBOHSC010000045.1:0-3514 GCA_050733115.1 Gemmatimonadales bacterium | reverse complement strand
GACCGGACTCGAGCTGCCTTGCACCGTCCCGTCGCCCAGCTGGCCGTACTCGTTGTCACCCCAGCAATAGGCCACACCTGCCGACGTCACTCCGCAGGTCGAAAGATCGCCCGCCTTGATGTAGGCGAAGCTCAGCCCTCCCGCAACCGCAGTCGGCACGAATCTCCCCGACGTAGTACCGTCGCCCAACTGACCGAAGGTGTTGTCACCCCAGCAGAAGGCGGAGCCTGCAGAAGTGAGTGCGCAGGTGTGGTTCAGTCCCGCGGTGATCGCCACGAACGACTGGCCGCCCGCCACGGTCGTCGGAACGGCCCGTTGCGTGGCCGTATTGTCCCCCAGCTGGCCGTCCTCGTTCAGGCCCCAGCAGACCGTCTGGCCGGCGGCGGTGATGGCGCAAGTATGGTCGTAACCCGCCGCGATGTACGGTCCCGGCGGCAGGGGGAAGTCGGGATCGGGTGACGGGAAGACCACCCTGGGATCGGTGTTGAATGTGAGCCCTCCCGTTACCGACTGCGGCACCGCGCTGGTCGTCGCAGTGCCGTCGCCCAGCTGGCCGAAGGCGTTGTATCCCCAGCAGAGTCCGCCGCCCGCCGTGGTGACGGCGCAGCTGTGCAGGCCGCCGGTGACGACGGTTTTGAGCGGCAGGGTGGGAACGATGGTCGCGGTATCGACCGCGCTGCCCGGTCCGGCCGGCGCTACCGGCCCGACTTCACCCTCGCCGTTGTAGCCCCAGCACCAGGCGTGCTGCGAGAGGTCGAGCGCGCAGGTATGCACGCGGCCCGCGGCGATGGCCTGAAAGGTGAGGAACACACCGCTCCCGGTGACGACGTTGACCGGAACGGCCGACGAGGTCGGCGCGTTGCCGTTTCCCAGCCTGCCGTCGCCATTGTTGCCCCAGCACAGACCAAGGCCCGCCAGCGTCAGCCCACAGGTGTGATAGCGACCGCCGCTGATCAGGCGGTAGCGCAGATCTCCCCCGATAAGGGTGGGAAACGGCTCCTGAGTGGACGTGCCCGACCCAAGCTGGCCGTCGGCGCCGTACCCCCAGCAGATGAGCCGTTCGGTGGTGGTGATGCCGCAGGCATGGTAGCTGCCGGCGTCGAGATAGCGGAAGACGATCGTCTCGGGCACCGGTGCCACCGTGGCGGTGAAGGTGACCGAGCCGACGCTGTTGACACCGGCCACGACCTGGTCGGTTCCCGGCGTGGCCGGAAGCGTCCACGTGGCCCGAGCCGTTCCATTCGCGTCGGTGGAGTCATCGATGACGATGACCGAGCCACGCGCCGCCGTCCAGACGACGGGAATCGCCGGAGTGGGCAGCCCGTTCGCGTCGACCACCCGGATTGCGATGGGCGAGGCGAGCGTGGTACCGACAGCGCCGCGCGGATTCAAGTCGGAAACCGCTCCCACGGTCGCTGGGTTGGCGGCCAGCTCCAGCGGGGTGGTCTCGGTACTGCACGCCAGCAGGGCGAGCGCAGGCAACAACCAGAGCGTCCTCATTGACTGCACCCCTCCACCTCGCCGGATGGCGCGGTCGTGGAAGCTTCGCCGTCGATTTCGGATCCCAGGCCGAACCAGGTATCGTCGTCCGAGTAAACCCGCAGGACGCCGGCGGAAGTAGCCTTTGCGATCTTCCAGCAGATCAGGCCGTGAGTGTCTCCGAGATCGTACTGAGCGTTGCCGGACCCTTGAACCGCGCCGAACTGATCCACAGCGCCGGCCCAGCTCGTGTCGGATTCGACGTGGAGGGTTTTGCCGCTGCACGCGCTCAGTACGATGACGGCACTCCAGAGGAGGAGCGAACGCATCGTTTGCCTCGATATGTGTGGAACGGGAAAGGAGAGCGAGGGTTTTAGGGCAATTGCGGGACCAACCGTAACTCATTGACCCACAAGCGCGTCAGTCCCGGGTGAGTGTGGGTGCGGCGGGGACGCGACAACAGAATCAGGGATCTGGAGCGGTTTGGGAGGCCTCCGACGGCTCGAGACTGACGTGGAGCGACTTGTACGTTGGCGTGTTGCTCTCCGCCGCCACGCTCCCGATCGGTACCAGCACGTTGGCCTCCGGGAAATACCCTGCAACGCAGCGGCGCGGGATGGCAAAGGGCACGATCTGGAATCGCCTCGCTACCCGTTTCTGCCCTCTGAAATGACTGGTGATGTCCACCCGCATCCCCGCCGGCCATCCCCTCGCCGCCGCGTCCTCCGCGTTGATGAAGAGCACCCGGCGTCCGCCGTGCACGCCGCGGTACCGGTCGTGCAGGCCGTAGACGGTGGTGTTGAACTGGTCGTGGCTCCGGATGGTCATCATCAGATACCGGTCAGCCCCCAGATCGTGCTGCGAGATGGGCGCCACCGCGAACTGCGCCTTGCCGCTCGTGGTGACGAACCTGCGCTCGCGCGCCGCATTGGGGAGATAGAACGTCTTCCCCTTGTCGATGCGTGCATTGAAGTTCTCGAAGCCGGGAACCACCCGGCCGATGTGGTCGCGGATTTTCCCGTAATCGGCGGCCAATCCCTGCCAGTCGATCGCCGACCTCGTGCCGAGGGTCGCGGCCGCGATACCCGCGATGATCGCCGGCTCGCTCCGGAGCGCGCTCGAAGCGGGCTCGAGCATTCCCCTCGTGTAGCTGATCACGCCGAATGAGTCTTCCACGGTGAGGAACCCCGAGGGATCGCGTTCCGAGCGCCCCAGACAGGGAAGGATGAGCGCCTGCCGTCCGGTCACCAGATGCCCCCGGTTCAGCTTCGTGGCGATGTGCACGGTCAGCCCGCACCGGCGGATGGCCTCGGCGGTGCAGACGGTGTCCGGGGAGGAGGCGAGAAAGTTGCCGCCGAGCCCCACGAAGACGTCGATCTTGCCGTCGTGCATGGCGCCAATCGAGTCCACCGTGTCGTATCCCGCCTTCCGCGGCGCCTTGAAGCCGAACTCTTTCTCCAGCGCGTCGAGGAACGGTCCGGTGGGCCGCTCCCAGATTCCCATGGTGCGGTCGCCCTGAACGTTGGAGTGCCCGCGCACGCAGCAGGTGCCCGCTCCCGGGCGTCCGATGTGGCCGCCGAGCAGAAGCAGGTTCACGTACATCCGGATGGTGAGCACGGCGTCCCGGTGCTGGGTGAGGCCCATTGCCCAGCAGCAGATCATCCGCTTCGCGCGCGCCACGACCCGGCCGGCCCGCTCGATCTCCTCGCGGGAGATGCCGCAGCCGTCGACGATTTCCTGCCACGATGTGTGCTCGAGATCGGCGAAAAGATCGGCGAATCCCGTCGTATGATCGCGGATGAAATCGTGATCGAGCACCGCTCCGCCGGCCGCTTCCTCCTCGAGCATCACCTTCATGAGGCCCTTGAGCAGGGCGATGTCGCCGTTCACGCGCACGGGAAGGTGAATGTCGGCGAGCTGGAGGCCGGGTCCGACGATGTGGGCGGCGAATGCGATCGGGTTGGAGAACTCGTCGGGGTTCGGATCCTTGAAGCGAAGGAACCCCGGCTCGGGCAGCGGATTGATGGCGATGATC
>JBOHSC010000044.1:0-3189 GCA_050733115.1 Gemmatimonadales bacterium | reverse complement strand
GCGGCCCTGCTTGGCGCTGCCGCCGGCCGAGTCGCCTTCCACGAGGTAGATCTCGGTGTGAGCCGGGTCGTCGAGCGAGCAGTCCGCCAGCTTGCCCGGGAGAACCATGTTCTCCAGCCCCGACTTCTTCCGGATCAGATCGCGCGCCTTGCGGGCCGCCTCGCGCGCCCGGGCCGCGCTCACTGCCTTCTCGATGATGGCGCGAGCAATCGGCGGGTGCTCCTCGAGATAGTTTCCCAGGTGCTCGTTCACCACCGTCTTGACGATGCCTTCCACTTCGGAGTTGCCGAGCTTCGTTTTCGTCTGCCCTTCGAACTGCGGCTCACGCACCTTCACGTGGAGCACACAGGTGAGGCCTTCGCGGATATCCTCACCCGAGAGCGTGAAGTCCTCTTTCTTGAGGAAGTCGCGCCGCTTGGCCACGTCGTTGATCGTCCGGGTGAGCGCCGCCTTGAACCCGGTGAGGTGAGTGCCGCCCTCATGGGTATTGATGTTGTTGACGAACGTGAAGGTGTTCTCGTTGTAGCCGTCCTCGTACTGGAGGGCGAGGTCGACATCGACATCGTCCTTCATGACCGTGAACGCGATCGGCTTCGGATGGAGCGGCTTCTTGTTGCGGTTGAGCCACTCGACGAACTGCACCAGGCCACCCTTGGCGAGGAACGTCTCACTCTTCCCCTGCTCACGCTCGTCCTTGATCGTGATGCTCACGCCCTTGTTGAGGAACGCGAGCTGGCGGAGCCGGTCGGCCAGGGTGGAGTAGTGGAATTCGAGGACGGTGAAGATCTCCGGATCGGGCTTGAACCGCACGGTGGTGCCGGTGCCGCGCGCCTTGCCGAGCGTCTCGAGCTTGCGAACCGTCTTGCCCCGGACGAACGCCATCCGGTAGCGGCTGCCGTCACGGTCGACGACCACCTCCAGCCGTTCCGAGAGGGCGTTGACCACGGAGACGCCGACGCCGTGCAGGCCGCCCGACACCTTGTACGTGTTCTTGTCGAACTTCCCGCCGGCATGCAGCACCGTCAGCGCCAGCTCGACCGCCGGTATCTTCTCGGTGGGATGCATGTCCACCGGGATGCCCCGCCCGTTGTCCTGTACCGTGATCGAGTTGTCGGCGTGGATGGTGACGTTGATGGCGTCGCAATAGCCGGCGAGTGCCTCGTCGATGGAGTTGTCCACGACCTCGTACACCAGGTGGTGGAGCCCATTCTCGCTGGTGGAGCCGATGTACATCCCGGGACGCTTACGAACGGCCTCGAGTCCCTTGAGGACCTGAATCGAGTCGGCCGTGTACTCCGGTGAGCCGTCCACGACGGCGTTCTGTGACTTGGCCATAGTCTCCAATCGTTAAGGCTGTGCCTGGTCGAGCGGACCGGGAACCCAGCGGATTTCTTTCACCCGTCCCGTTCTGCCCGCGTTGAGGCGAGCCAGAATCCGGGGCGACATCAGACTCAATTCGTTGGCCCACGCCGCCGTGGCGACGCGGACCCGCATCAGACCATCGCGGGTGACCGACTCGGGCGACGTGACCGCGGCGATCTGCGGGCCGACCAGCGTAGCCCACTCCTCGATGATGCTCGCCTGCTGGAGCCGCTTCGAGAACCCCGACTGCTTGAGGTAGCTCGCGAGCGCCTCGGCCAGCGGGGAAGGGATGCGCTTTTCGGTCACCGGCCCACCCGTCCCGATTCGATAGTCCACACCGGCATGTCAGCCTCCGGCGGCAGTTCGTCGCGCCGGGGCGCGGTGAGGAAGACCTGTCGATCGCCATTGCCCAGCACCCGCCGGGCCAGGCGCCGCTGGCGATCGCGGTCGAGCTCGGCGAAGACGTCGTCGAGTACCAGCGCCGGCTCGGTGCCGCGCGCCATCCGCAGCGAGACCAACTCGACGAGCTTGAGCGCCACCGCTGTACTGCGCTGTTGCCCGGTGGATGCGACGCCGCGGAGCGGCCGTCCACCGATCTCGATGACCAGATCGTCCCGGTGGGGACCGATCGTGGTCATGCCGCGGATACGATCTTGCCCTAGCGCCGCGTCGAGCGCCGCCGGCCATTCCCTGGCGTCGGCGAGCTGCGGGTTGCCGCGATACCCGAGCCTGGCCGCCATCCGCTCTCCGATGCACTCGAGCTCTCCGGCGAACGACTCCGCGGCCTCGCGGATCCAGCGCTCCCTGCCGCGGATGACCTCGGCTCCGGACTCGGCCAGCGGAGGATCGAAGGCGCGAGCCAGATCGATCTTGCCCTGCCGCATTGCCGAATTCCGCTGAGCCAGCGCCGCGCGATAGCGCACGAGCGCCTGCAGATATCGCCGGTCGGCCAGCGAGAGCATTCGGTCGAGATACTGCCGCCGATCCGCTGCCGGCCCCGCCGCCAGACTCACATCGGCCGGGAGAAAGGCCACTGCCAGCCACGCCCCCGCGGCGTCGGCCATTCGCACCGGCTCTTCGCCGTCGAGTGCAATCCGCTTGCGCTTGCCGGCGGCGTGATAGGTGACTCCGACCGCGCGGACCGGCCCGCCCTCGAGATGCGCCTCGACGTGAAACCCGGGGCCGCCGAACCGGGTCACATCCTGATCGGCGGCTCCCCGGAGCGACCGGAAGAGGACCGGGTAATAGCACGCCTCGAGCAGATTGGTCTTGCCCTGCGCGTTGGCCCCCAGGAGCGCCATTCCTTCAGCAGGGGGCTCCCACTCGAGGTCGTCGAGGTTGCGAAATCCGCGCACCACCAACCGGCACAACCGCACTATTCGATCGTGATCGACCGGACGGCGGCGGGGCCGACGTCGCCCACTCCATCCTTGGCAAAGGCACGGACCAGTACGGAGGCCCCGCTGTTGCCGAGGGTGGAGATCTGGAGGGCGAACGCCACCGAATCGGCTCCGTTTCCCTTGATCGGTGAGAATGCCTGATTGGCCCCGGTCACCTCGAAAAACACCGAGTCGATCCCGTCCGGATCCACACTGTAGCCGGTCAGGATGAGGAGATCGCCCTCGATGGCGACGGTATCGGCAACGGCCGGCTGGGTGATGTTGGTGAAGGGACCTGACCCATCACCCGGATCTTCGACCGGAAAGGTCAACCGATCCCGCTGGCCGCACCCGGCCAGAATCCCCGCCACCACCCAGGGAAAGCTCGGCCTGGCCATCGAATAAAAATACCCGGATCGAGAGTGAAATTGCAGGCTCATTTGCCCTC
>JBOHSC010000043.1:0-5702 GCA_050733115.1 Gemmatimonadales bacterium | reverse complement strand
GACGTGATCGCCTTTCCCAAGACCGCCTCGGGCTTCGACCTGCTCACCGGCGCTCCGGCGCCGGTCGACGAGACGCAGCTGAAGGAGCTGGGAATCTCGCTGCACCAGCGCCGCCTCGCCGGCCACTGATGGCCTTCTTCGGCCGGATCCGCGCCATCTTCGGCGGCAGGCCGCCTGGACCGGGAGCGACGCCCGTCCACGTCGACGACCCGCGCTTCGACGATTGGGAGGTGGTGCGGGACTTCACCGACGTGCGCACCGCCCGGGCCTGGCACCAGGCGCTGAAAGAGGCCCGGATCGAGGCCGTGCTCACCGTCGACTGGCCCCTCGACCGCTTCGGCCGCGGCGACATCGCCCTCCGCGTCCTGCCAGAGGACTGGAGCGAGGCCGAGCTGCTCCTCTCGAATCTCGACGACTGACCCCTCGCCACAGCGCCCGCGCGGTGGTACGGTTGGCCCTGAGGCTCGAGCCCGTACGTGAGCCGTCTCACCGTTTGACCCAACACAAACGGCGCGGGAGCTGATCTCTCAAAGCCCTGTGGGGTTTCGAGGAGGCGCCCACCCTTTACTTCAAGGGATCAAAGCCAGAGGCGGTATCGGCGGGCTGGAGCCTCTTTAGCCTGGCTCAACAGGCCCTTTTGTTTCAGACCCGTTGCAATCCGAGCACCACACGCGCGTCGGGGCGGGCGACGATGGCGCTTATGCCGAACGAAACGCCGATTTCCCATGTCACCCATGGAAAATCGGCGTTTCGTTCGATCGATGACCGGATTGGAGAGCTTGCGGAGGCTCAGCATGGCGTCGTGGGTCGGTGGCAGCTGCTCGACTTGGGGGTGGGGAGGGGTGCGGTCGAGCACCGAATCGCCCGAGGCCGACTCCGCCCTGTCCAGTGGGGCGTCTATGCGGTCGGCCATCGTCCGGCGAAGCGTGAGAGCCGCTGGATGGCCGCCGTGCTGTCGGCTGGTCCGGATGCGGTGTTGAGCCATCGGTCGGCCGGGGCGCTGTGGCGGATCCTGCCCCCGATGTCGATCTTGCCTGAAGTGACAAGGGCGAGCCGGTGTCAACCCCGATCGGGCCTGAGATCGCATTGCTGCGCAATGCGGCCTGACGAGATCACGCATGTTGACGGGGTGCCGGTCACCTCGGCGCCCCGGACGGTGCTCGACATTGCGGAGCTCTCGACCGTGCATCAGGTGGAAAAGATGCTGAACGAGCTCGAAGTGCGGGGCATTACCGACGAGCTTTCGATTCCCGCCCTGCTCGAGCGGTATCCCCGGAAGCGGGGAACCCGCAAGCTGAGAGCACTGCTTGCAGATGAGACCGCCGTTAGGGGGGTCACCCGCAAGAAGCTGGAGCAGCGATTTTCGGAACTCCTCGAGAGCACCGACCTGCCCCGGCCGCGCCTCAATGCCGATGTCGCCGTTCGCGGCCGGTTCTTCGAAGCCGACTGCCTCTGGGCGGACCAGCGGCTCATCGTTGAGCTTGACGGCCGCGCTGTTCATGGCACGTCCCGGTCCTTCGAGAAGGACCGGGAACGGGACCGGCTACTGCAGTCCGCAGGATGGCGCGTGGTGCGGATCACGTGGCGTCAGCTGCGGGAGGATGCGCCTGCTCTGATCGCTGACTTGCGCAGGCTGCTGCGGAAAGGCGCGAGGGCTCCTACCCTGTAGTGGATGGATCGCGAGCTTTTCGACGCCTACCTGCATGACGGCAGCCGCCTCGGGCCCGCGGGAGACGGCGCTTTCACCGGCGCCGCCGGGGGGGCGGCGTGCGGGGATCTGTCCCGTCTCTCGCTCGTGGTAGAGGACGGGCGGATCAGGGCGGTGACCTTTGATGCCGAGGGGTGCGGGGCCACCCGCGCCGCCACTGCGGCGGTGGCCGAGATGGTCGACGGCGGCCCCGTTCTCGATGCGGCTCGGATCGGGACGGAGGAGGTCGATGCGACGATCGGTGGCCTGACTCCTGCCAAGCGGCATGCGGCGCAGCTGGCGGCCGATGCGCTGCACCGGGCCCTTGCCCAGTCGGCGGCCTCCTCGCGTCGGCTTGGGGAGCCCGCCGGCGATCGTGTCCTGGTTGCCATGTCTGGTGGGGTCGACAGCGCCGTCGCCGCCCTGCTGGAGCGCGAGGGCGGGGCGGAGGTGATCGGGGTCACGCTGAAGCTCTGGGCCGATCCCGACACCGACGGGGCAAAGGCCTGCTGCTCGCCCGAGGCTGTGCTCGGCGCTCGCTCGCTCGCCCACTCGCTTGGCATCCCCCACCTGACGCTCGATCTGGAGGAGGAGTTCCGCCGCCGCGTGGTCGCCGAGTTCGTCGCCGGCTATGCGGCCGGCAACACGCCGAACCCCTGCATTGCCTGCAATGGCGAGGTGCGGATCGCGGCGATGGTCGACCTGGCGGAGCGGCTCGGCGCCACGCACCTAGTCACCGGCCACTACGCGCGGATCGTCGAGGACGGCGACGGCCCGCTGCTCGCCGCCGCCAGCGACGAGAACAAGGACCAGAGCTACATGCTCGCGGCGCTGCCACCGGGTCTGCTCGGCCGCCTGCGCTTTCCGCTTACCGAGCTGACCAAGCCGGAGGTTCGCGAGATCGCCGCTCGCCACGGCCTTGCCGTCGCCCGCAAGCCGGAGAGCCAGGACCTCTGCTTCCTTTCCGGCCAGGGCAAGGCCGAGTTCCTGCGCCGTCACGGCGGCCTGCGCGAGCGCGAGGGCGACCTGGTCGACCGGGCCGGACGGCGGGTGGGTCGCCACCGCGGCCACCACAACTTCACCGTCGGTCAGCGGCGCGGCATCGGCGGTGGCGCTGATGAGCCGCTCTACGTGCTCGCAACAGACGCCGCGGCGAACACGGTCACGGTTGGCCCACGGCGTGAGTTGATGGAGCGCACGGTCCACTTGCGCAACGCGGTCCTGCACCGGGGCGCCGAGCGCGTCGACGCGGTGCGGCTGCGCTACCGATCACGCCCCGTCCCCGCCGCGATCTCAGCGACGGGGACGGGGCGGCACGCCGAGCTCGACGTCCTGCTGAGGCAGGAGTTCGCCGGCATCTCGCCAGGGCAGACGGCGGTCTTGCTGGCAGGAGAGGCGATCGTCGGTCACGGCCAGATCGTCACCGACAGGCCACGGCGGCCGGCGACTTAGGACCGAGGAAGCGGGCAGCTCAGGCGCCCTGCTCTTCCCGATGTTCTTCGCGGCGCATCTGCGCTGCGCCTGTCACGCACTGGCTGAACGGAGTGCCCTTCTGTCCTTTGACGTGTTTTTTGCTCATTCCCTTGCAGGCCTGGCCGGGCGTCAGCTTCTCGTTGTTGGCCGCCCTGGCCATCGCCGTCACGCACTGGCTGAACGGAGTGCCTTTCTCGCCTTTGACGTGCTTGCGGCTCTCGCCCTGGCAGTGACGGCCGTAGGCCTTCGCCTTTTCGGGCAGTCCCGCTTTCGGGCCCGGCGTGGGATCTTCGGGTTGGTAGTCGGGGCCGTTGCCCTGGCCGCCGTTGGCGTGTTCATTGGCCGCTTCGCCATGCCCGCTGGGCGGAACGGTTTCCGGCTTGCCGTGGGCGAGCGCCGGGGTGGCGCTCAACGCGAGGGCGCCGGTGACGAGCGCGATCTTGACTTGCAGCTTCATCGTGCCTCCTTCGATCGTTGTTGCGCGCCCGGTTCATCGGGCGGCCCTTCATTGACTGGGGGTTGCGATGGCTGCAACGGCTGTTCGTGTGCGTTGTCAGGGATCACCTTTTTTTGGGGGTGATCCGTCGGAGGGCGTGAAGGGCGTGGAGGCTGTTCTTGTTCTTCATGCGGGGCCCCGCCACCGTGAGAGGGCGGCGATCCATGGGCGGGATGCTTGCCAGAGCCGGCGGAATGCGCCTTGCCGTTGGCATGGGAGCGGGCTGAATCGCGCCCGCCTCCATGCGACGCGGCTGTTTCCTGGCCATGATTTGAAGCTGCCGGCAGTTCATTGGATGCCCCGCTGGGGGTCGCGGCGGCTGGAGGCGGCGAGCCGGCCGGCGAAGCGTCGCCACCGTTCTTGCTTTGCCCAGCGGGGCTGGCCCCGGTGAGCCCAGGCTCGCCTTGCCGGTTCTGGCTCGCCGAGGTTTCTCCGCCCGTCGAGCGGTTGTGTGAGGCGGCGTCGGAAGCGCGAGGCGAGCCCGGCGCCGACGGTGTCTGCTCGGTCGTTCGCGACTGGGACGTGCCCCGGTCGAAGAGCCCGACGTGGACCAATCCAGCTCGATCGGCCGTGGGGACGGCGATCGCCGCGACCACCGCCACGGTGGCGGCCGATTTGACTGCCACCGAGCTCGCCGCCACCTTGCCGGCGCCTGCGCCTACGGTGCCGCCCAGGCCTGGGCCGCCGGCCCCTCCGCCGGCCAATATCGCGTGCAGGAGACCCGCGGATGCCGCCGCGGGAAGCGGAGCCAGGGCACCGAGGTCCCGACGTCGGGCGTCGATCGCGTCGCGGAAGACGCGGCACTCGGCGCACTCGCGCAGGTGCGCCTGAATGTCGCGGCGGCGCGCTACCCGGCCGTCCTCGCCGGAGAGCTCCCATTGCACCTTCCCGCAGTCCATCTCACGCCCCGCTTTCAGCTGTCCCAGGCTGAGGCGCGCTTCGTAGACGGTCTGGCGCGCTACGGAAGCCGACGTATCGAGCGCTTCCGCGATCTCTGCGAACTCCAGCCCGGCCAGCTCGCGCATCACCAGCGCAGAGCGCTGTCGCTCGGGCAGCTCCCGCAGGTCGGCAATTAGGGCGTGCAGCCGCTCCCGCATCGCTGCTGCCTCCTCCGGCGCGCTCGTCGGTGCCACCACCTGCGCGTCGAGCTCGACCTGGTCGCGGCGCCGGCGCAGCAGTTCGATCGACTCGTTGTGGGCGACGCGGTAGAGCCAGGGCTTGAGCTGGATCTCCCGCTCCTCGCCGGGCAGCGACCGCAGGGCCTTCACCATCGTGTTTTGCAGCGCGTCCCCGGCATCCTCGGAGTTGCCGACTATCGATAGGCAGAAGCGGTGGAGCGCCTGGTGGTAGCGCTCGTAGATTGCTTCGAAGTCCAGCTCTTTCACCGAGAAAGCGTACGTGCATGGCGCTCTATCCCCCAACGGATGACGTCGCAGTCCGTCAGCCCGCAGATGTGGGATGCAGCGGTACTGCGCACGAGCCGCGCGCCGCTTAGGCTCTGCCTGCGATGAAAGCGAGCGAGATCCGCGAGACCTACCTCTCCTTCTTCGAGGAGCGCGGGCACAAGATCGTGCCCTCGGCGTCCCTGGTGCCCTCGATTCACGATCCCTCGGTGTTGTTGACCACGGCCGGCATGCAGCCGTTAAAGCCCTACTTCCTCGGCCGCGAGGAGCCGCCCGCGCGGCGCCTCGCCGACGTGCAGAAGTGCTTCCGCACGACCGATATCGAGGAGGTGGGCAACACCGCCCGCCATCTCACCTTCTTCGAGATGCTTGGCAACTGGAGCTTCGGGGACTACTTCAAGGAGGAGTCGATCCCATGGGGCTGGGAGCTTTCCACGCAGGGCTTCGGCATGGACCCGGAGCGGATCTGGGTGACCGTCTTCGGCGGCGACGAGGAGCTCGGGCTCGGCCCCGACGCCGAGGCGATCGAGATTTGGGAAGCGACCGGCGTCCCCGCCGCGCACATCGTCCAGCTCGGGCGCGAGGACAACTTCTGGCAGGCCGGGCCGAGCGGGCCGAGCGGCCCCTGTTCGGAGCTCTATCT
>JBOHSC010000042.1:0-4517 GCA_050733115.1 Gemmatimonadales bacterium | reverse complement strand
CCTCCAGGCCGGGCTCCACCCCCGCCGGCATGTTCCACGCGATGTTGGCCATCAGCGCCACCTCGGCGAACGTCTTGGCCTGATCGGGCGAGCCACGCACGGTAAACTTGTCGTTCTTCCACTCGATGTCCTGCTCGTTCGCTTCCATCAGGTGCGCGGCGATCTTCTTCGCCTTTTCCTTCACCCGTTGTGCGGCCACCTTGACCGCCGAGCCGCAGACCGCCGTTGAACGGCTGCCGTACGTGCCCCACCCCTGCGGCGTCGTCTCGGTGTCGCCGTGGACGATCTCGACGTTCTCGATCGGATAGCCGAACTCCTCTGCCACGACCTGGGCGAAGGTGGTCTCCTCGCCTTGTCCGTGGGGGCTCGCGCCGATATAGACCCGCACCATGCCCGTCGGATAGACCCGTACCACGGCCGAGTCGTACAGCCCGCCGCCGAACCCGACGGCGCCTGCCACCTGCGAGGGTCCGAGTCCGCAGATCTCGATGTACGAGACGACGCCCACGCCGAGGAATCGCCCGTTCTTCCGTGCCTCTGCCTGCTGGCTCCTGAACCCCTTGTAGTCGGCGATCTTGAGCGCCTTGTCGAGGGCGGGTTCGTAGTTGCCCGAGTCGTAGGTGATTCCGGTCGCGACGGTGTAGGGGAACTTGTCCGGCGGAATGAAGTTCCTCCGCCGCACCTCGACCGGGTCCATTCCGATCTTCCGGGCGAAGATGTCGACCAGGCGCTCGACCAGGTATGCCGCCTCGGGACGCCCGGCGCCCCGATAGGCATCGACCGGCGCTGCGCTGGTGTAGACCCCACGGATGGTCCCGTGGATGTTGGGAATGGTGTACGCGCCCGAATAGACGAGACCGTGCAGGATGGTCGGGATGCCCGGCCCCGCGGTTGAAGCGTACGCGCCGAGCCCCGCGTAAACCTTGGTGCGCAGCCCGGTGATCCTGCCGCCCCTGGTGCCGCACATCTCGACGTACTGGACGTGGTCGCGTCCGTGAATCGTGACCTTGTAGTTCTCCGAGCGATCCTCCGTCCATTTGACCGGGCGACCGAGCTGCATCGAGGCGAAGCTCACCAGCGCCTCGTCGGGGTACGCCGGAATCTTGCTCCCGAATCCGCCGCCCACTTCGGGCGCGATGACGCGGATCCGGTGCTCCGGAAGCCCCAGCATCACCGAGCAGAGGAAGCGGTGGATGTGCGGATTCTGGCTCGTCACCCAGAGCGTGAGCTGTCCCGTGCCCTTGTTGAAGCTCGCCACTGCCGCCCTCGGCTCCATCGCCGTGGGCAGCAGCCGCTGCTGCACGATCCGCTGCTGCACAGTGACTTCGGCGTCCTTGAAGGCCTGCTCCGCGTCACCGCCGGCCACCACCCAGGTGAACGCGATGTTGCCCGGGACGTCGTCGTGAATCTGCGGGGCGCCCGGCTGGGCCATCTTCTCCGGGTCGGCGCCGCCCTGGAGGGGGTCGTAGTCGACGTCGATCAGATCGATCGCGTCGCGCGCCGCCGACCTCGAGTCGGCGACGACGATCGCCACCCCGTCTCCGGCATACCGCACCTTGTCGTATGCAAGGAGGGGGTGGGCGGGAACCTTGAGATCGCAGTTGGGGACGTTCCACGCGCACGGAACCGGCGTAACCCTGTCCTTGATATCGGCGCCGGTGTACACGGCGATGACGCCCGGCGCCTTCTTTGCCTCGCTCACGTCCACTCTGGTGACCCGCGCGTGGGCGTAGGGGCTGCGCAGGATGGCGGCGTAGGTGAGGCCGGGAAGCTTGACGTCGTCGGTGTACGTGGCGGTGCCGGTGATGAGCCGCGGGTCTTCCCGCCGCTTGATCGAGGAACCGAAGAGGCTAGGCATCTCGATCTCCTCAGGCGCCCGCGCGCGCCGGCGTACCGGCGGCGGCGGTCGAGCGCAGGGTGGCGGCGGCGGACTGGATGGCGGAGACAATGTTCTGGTAGCCGGTGCAGCGGCAGTAATTGCCCTCGATGGCGTGACGGATTTCCGCTTCGGTGGGATCGGGATTGGTCGAAAGCAGGTCGACGGCGGTCATGATCATGCCCGGGGTGCAGAAGCCGCACTGCAGCCCGTGCTTTTCCCAGAATCCCTGCTGAAGCGGGTGCAGCGCGCCCACTTCACCGATGCCCTCGATGGTGGTAACCCGGTGCCCCTCCGCCTGCAGCGCCAGAACGGTACAACTCTTCACCGCCTGTCCGTCTATCAGCACCGTGCACGCGCCGCACTGGCTGGTGTCGCACCCGACGTGGGTGCCCGTGAGGTTGAGATCGTCCCTCAAGGCGTGGACGAGCAGGGTGCGGGGCTCCACCATGACCGAATGCGCGGTGCCGTTGATGGTCAGGGTGACGGATCGTTTCATGCGAAGAGGCTCCTTCCACTCGTTGCGGCGGGATGCAAACCGGGGAACCCACGAGGGACTGATAACTTTCTCTTGCGGGTCTCGGCGGTCAAGTCTCGCTGCCTCCCTCCGAGAGCTGTGGCCTTGACCGGGCCCGGCGGCCGAAGGTAAAGTGACTGTCCGCCGTGCACTTACTCCTTGGGGTGTAGCTCAATCGGCAGAGCGCCCGGCTGTTAACCGGGAGGTTGCTGGTTCGACCCCAGCCGCCCCAGTCATCCACCGGCCACCGGCGCCAGCCGGAGCCGAGGGCCCGGGCACGCAACACTACGCCGCCGCTACGTACCGCACCATGAACCCGAAATGGCATCCGCTGCCCACCAGCACGAGCAGGTGCCAGATCTCGTGGTGTCCGAAGACTCCCGGAAAAGGATTGGGCCGCTCACGCGCGAAGATGATCGCACCCACCGTGTAGGCGATGCCCCCTGCCGCCAGCCACGCCAGACCCCCCGCTGAGATCCTCGCGGCCAGCGGAGCCGCCGCCGCGAGCGCCATGTAGCCCATCCCCAGATAGATCCCCGTCGAGATCCAGGTGGGCGCGTCGAGAAACCAGATCTTGAAAGGGACCCCCGCCGCCGCGACTGCCCACGCGACGACCAGCAATGTCCACCCCCACGGGCCGTGCAGAGTGACGAGTGCCACCGGCGTGTAGGTGCCGGCTATCAGGAAGTAGATGGCGATGTGGTCGAAGGTGCGGAGCGGGCGCAGCCGCTCTGCGGGAAGTGAGAGTGCATGGTAGATGGTACTCGCCCCGTAGAGCAGGATCAGTGACCCTCCATACACGGCAAAGGCCACGGTTTCCCACGTCCCCCGTGCCATGCGCAGCAGGGCAACCGTGCCTATTGCCGCAAGCACGAATCCCGCCAGGTGCGACCAGGCATTCACCGGCTCTCTGATCCTCATTCAGCCAATCTAGTGCCGTCACGCAGCGGTATCGACACGGTTCCGCCCGGCCTGGCGGGCTTGTCGCCCGACCCTCTCGGCCCTAGGGTTGAATCCATGACGGCCTCTTCGCCGCTCCGCATCGCCCTTTTTTCCGAGGTCTACTGGCCCATGGTCAGCGGGGTCGGCGTGACGCTCCAGCGTCTCACCGACGCCCTCCGGGTCAGGGGTCATGAGGTCCGGGTGTACAGCGCCACCTACCCCCTTTCGGTCGGACAGCTCGATCGTCCCGAAGTCCATCGCTCGCCGAGTGTTCCGCTCTTCCTGTATCCCGACGTACAGTGGGCGTTCCCCCGCCTCCGCGAGGTGATGGACGATCTCTCCCGGTTCGGCCCGGACGTCGTACACCTTGCCACCGAATTCTCGCTCGGCGTGGCGGGGATCAAGTCCGCACGGCAGCTCGATCTTCCGATCATCGCATCGGCCCACACCGACTACGATCAGTACGCGGCCCGATACGGCGTTACCTGGGCGCTGAGGGCGGGATGGCACTATCTCCGGTGGTTCTACGGTCAGGCCCATCGGGTGCTCTGTCCCTCGCGCATCTACGAGGAGCACCTGCACAGTCACGGCGTCACCCACACCGGCCTCTGGAGCCGGGGCGTCGACCCCGATGTCTTCCATCCCCGCTTCCGGAGTGATGTCTACCGCGAGCGCTTCGGCGCCGGGCCGGCCGATCTCCTCGTGACCTACATCGGCCGCCTGGCCCGCGAAAAGAACCTCGATCTCCTCCTCGAGGCGTGGGACATGCTGGCCCCCGAGCGCGGATCTGCGCAGCTGGTACTGGTGGGGCGGGGGCCTCTCGAAGACGAGATTCGCGAGCGTGAGATACCGGGCGTACACGTGCCCGGATTGCTGCACGGAAGGGAGCTGGCGGAGGCATACGCGTCGGCCGACCTGTTCGCTTTCCCGTCGGGCACCGAGACCTTCGGGAATTCGCTGCTCGAGGCGATGGGCTCGGGGCTGCCGGCGCTGGTCGCGGCCGCGGGGGGCGTGCTCGAATTCTCGGAGCACGGCGAGAACGCCTGGCTGGTCGAGCCCGACAGCGCACCCGCCATCGCCGAGGGACTGAGCCGGCTGCTCCAGGACCACGCTCTTCGCCGCCGCCTCTCGCGCGGCGCGCTCGAGGCGGCGCGGCAGAGGGACTGGAACGCGGTCTACGAG
>JBOHSC010000041.1:0-5117 GCA_050733115.1 Gemmatimonadales bacterium | reverse complement strand
GATCGGCTTCGACGCGTTCGGAATCCACTCCGAGAACTACGCGCTCAAGGTGGGCGGCCACCCGATGCGGCTCATCCCCCGGAACATCGAGAACTTCCGGCGGCAGCTCCGGCGCATGGGCGGGATGTTCGACTGGCGGCACGAGCTCTCGACCACCGATCCGCGATACTACAAGTGGACCCAGTGGATTTTCCTGCAGCTCCTCAAGGCCGGCAAGGCGTACAAGAAGGCTGCCGCGGTCAACTGGTGCCCCAAGGACAAGACCGTGCTGGCCAACGAGCAGGTGATCGACGGCCGCTGCGAGCGCTGCGGTTCGGTGGTGGAGCAGCGCGTTCTCGAGCAGTGGTTCTTCCGGATCACCGAGTACGCCGACCGCCTGCTGGCCAATCTCGACGACCCGTCGAAGATGGACTGGTCCGACACGACCGCCATCGCTCAGCGCAACTGGCTCGGCCGCTCCGAAGGCGCGGAGATCGACTTCGCCCTCGACGGCGGCGCTGCCATCCGGGTGTACACCACCCGCCCCGATACGGTGTACGGCGCCACCTTCATGGTGCTCGCGCCTGAACATCCGCTGGTCGACCGGGTAGTCGGCCCCGAGCAGCGCAGCGTCGTGGACGAATACCGGAAGGCCGTCGGCGCGAAGGACCTGGTGTCGCGGAAGGTGGGCGAGCGGGAGAAGACCGGTGTCTTTACCGGCGGCTTTGCCCGGAATCCGGCAAACGGCCGCATGATCCCGGTGTGGATCGCCGACTACGTGCTCATGGAATACGGCACCGGCGCCATCATGGCCGTGCCCGGCCACGACGAGCGCGACTACGAGTTCGCGCAGAAGTACCGGCTGCCGATCGTGCGAGTCGTGGCCGAGCCCGGGCACGCGGCCAACGCCGTGCTTGATGAGGCCTACACCGATAACGAACGGGGTCGCTTGGTCAACTCGGACATTCTCGACGGGATGACCGTTCCGGAGGCCAAGCTCGCAATCACCCGGAGGCTCGAGGGGCAGGGCGCCGGCAAGGGAGTCGTGCGGTACCGGCTCCACGACTGGTGCATTTCACGCCAGCGCTACTGGGGTCCGCCGATTCCGGTGATCTACTGCGACGAGCACGGCGCGGTGCCGGTGCCCGAGAAGGATCTGCCGGTCGTTCTGCCCGAGATCGAGGACTTCCGGCCCGACGACACCGGGATCTCGCCGCTCGCGCGCCACGAGGAGTGGTACTACGTCCCCTGCCCGGTCTGCGGCAAGCGCGGCAGGCGCGAGACCGACGTCAGCGACACTTTTCTCGACTCGGCGTGGTACTTCCTGCGCTACCCGAGCACCGAGTTCGACGACCGCCCGTTCGATCCCGCACGGACCCGCACCTGGCTGCCGGTGCACACCTATATCGGCGGCAACGAGCACGCCGTGCTGCATCTGCTCTACTCGCGGTTCGTCACCATGGTGCTTCACGATCTCGGTCATCTCGGCTTCGAGGAGCCGTTCCGGAAATTCCGGGCCCACGGGATGATCGTGAAGGACGGCGCGAAAATGTCGAAGTCGCGCGGCAACGTCGTCGTACCCGACGAGTACATCGGCCGCTGGGGCGCCGACACCTTCCGCATGTACCTGATGTCGCTGGGTCCGTTTCAGAAGGGCGGCGACTTCAGGGACGAGGGCATCAGCGGGCCCCGCCGCTTCCTCGACAAGGTGTGGGGCATGGTGGCCGAGTCGGTGCGCGGCGACATGTGCGGCGGCGAGATCAAGCACGAGGTGCTCTCGAAATGGCACCAGACGATCAAGAAAGTCACTGCCGACATCGAGGACCTGGAGTACAACACCGCCATCGCGGCCATGATGGAGCTGGTGAACAAGCTCCGCGAGGAGCACTGCTACGAGCGCCGGATCATGGAGAACTTGGTCACCATGATCGCGCCATTCGCGCCTCATTTCGCCGAGGAGTGCTGGGAGCGGCTGGGCCACGAGGGCTCGATCTTCGAGAGTCGCTGGCCCGGGTGGGACGAGCGGCTGGTCATCGAGGATCGGATCGAGGTGGTCGTGCAGGTGAACGGAAAGACGCGGGGCAAGGTCCAGGTCGAGCGCGACGCCGATGAGGCCACCGTCGTCGGCGCGGCGGTCGAGGATCCCGCGGTGCGGCGATTCATCGAGGGGAAGGAAATCCGGAAGCGGATCCTGGTGCCCAACCGGCTGCTCAATCTGGTGGTGGGGTGAGCCGGGGTGCCTGAGATGCACCCTTCGCGGACCGCACATCTGACAGCCGGAATGCGCCTGGCCGGCGGAGACCGGGTCAACTGGGCCGCCATCCCCGGCGGCGCTCCCGTTATCCTGAGCCCACCCACTCAGAGGAGGCTCGCATGCCGTCGCCACAATTCCGCAAACTCGCCCCCGTCCTCATCGTTGAGACGATCGAGCCCTGTCTCGGGTTCTGGACCGAGCGGCTCGGCTTTGCCCAGGCGGTCCAAGTCCCCGAAGGCGATCGGCTCGGCTTCGTGATTCTGGTGGCCGACGGGATCGAGGTGATGTACCAGAGTCGGGCGAGCGTCCGGAACGACATCCCCGCGCTGGCCGCCACCCCTGCCGGCACCACGCTCTACATCGAGGTGGGTGACATTGCCGCGGTGGAGCGCGCGATGAAGGGCGTGGAAGTGGTGGTGCCGAGGCGAACGACGTTCTACGGAGCCGATGAGATCGGCGTCAGGGAGCCCGGCGGCAACGTGATATTGTTTGCCCAGCCGTCTTGAGCCTCAGAGCAGTTTCACGATCCAGTCGCCGAGCAGGTAGCCGATCGCGGCCACGCCGAGTCCCACGAGAAACATGTCCATCCCGCTGCGGAAGACCCCGCGGCCGGTGAAGAAGCTTCGGGCGCCGCCCACGGCAAAGTGGGACACCATGGCGAGCGCGAACGAAGCCCAGATCGCCCACCTGTGGGTGCTGACCAGGAGCGGCGCCACCGGGATGAACGCTCCGAAGGCCGTGGCGGTGCCGGTGATCCACGCCTCGCGCATAGGCGTGCTCGTCGCCTCCCCGATCTTGAGTTCCTCGCGGACCTTCTCCTCCAGCGCGCGCGCCGGGTCCAGCATGAGCTGAGCGGCCAGCGCCCCCGCCTGGGCCTCGGGGATGCCCTTCGCCTGGTACAGCAGACTCAGCTCCTCCTGTTCCAGCTCGGGCATGAGGCGGATCTCCTCCCGCTCCATCGCGATCTCATGCTCGAATACCTCGCGCTCGCTCTTGGCCGCGAGATAGCCCGATGACCCCATCGAGAGCGCGTCGGCCGCCATCCCGGCCAGGCCGGCGATCACCACCGCATGGCCCGCGGTGTCCAGATTCCCTTGCGCCCCGATCATCCCCGCAACCAGCCCGAAGTTGGCAGTGAGCCCGTCGTTGAAGCCGTAGACGATATTGCGGAGGAAGCCCCCCGCTCCCGTCTTGTGCCAGGGCTCCCCGCTCGCCCCGCTCATCGACGCCAGCGTCTCGGCGTGCTCCTTCGACTCCTTGGCCAACCGGAGGGCGGTGGGGCCGACGGCGCCGTCGGGCTGCTCCTGGTAGAGGCGGAGGTACCCCTTCACCTCGCGCCCCTCCTCCTGGAGAAGCATCGGGAGCAGCACCCCGCTGCCAACCCGCCGGGCTACCCACGCGCGGAACCGTGCTCCTCGTGAGGGGCTCGGCCTGGGAGCAGAATGGGCGTTGTCCGCCAATAACTTACGCCACATCTCGACGTGCCGGTCTTCGACCTCGGCGAGCCGAAGGTAGAGCTTCGACTTGGCCGGATCCCGTTCCGCGCTGGCCAGCTCGCGGTAGAGGTAGGCGGCATCGGCCTCGTCGGCCAGGTGGTGCAGCCAGTTTTCGGGTGCGGCGGAATGATCCGTCATGCGCGGTAAGGTAACATCGCCCGAGAGGGGCGGCCCCCATCTTGACTAGGCGAACTGGCGGGGGCATGCTCCCCAAGGGGTGCGGCGCAACTCTCCTCGCATCTCCTTCTCCAGCGACACCACAAATACTGCTCTCCGGGGGTACAATGCGACACACGTCGTGGACTGGCCCTGGCCTGTCGGCCGTCCTCTGTTCGGTAGTTCTGTCCGGCTGTGGTGATCAGTCGCCGTCCGATCCGACGGCGATCCCCGCGGCATCGAATCCTGCCGCAATCGCACCGACCTACGCGGCGGCCAAGGGGCCGAACGGAGAGTCCCGCTACCTGGTCCAGTTCAAGGAAAGTGAGGGCGCAGATTTCGAGGCCAAGGTCAAGGCGCTCGGCGGCAAGGTGGCCCGGCGCAACAAGGAAATCGCCTCGGTGCTCGTCACCGGGCTTAGTGCCTCCGCACTCGGTACGCTGCGTGCCCGCGCCGACGTCGAGGAGATGGGTAGCGACCTCCGGGCCCAGTTCATTCCACCCCGCCAGCAGCTCGTCAAGTCGCTCGTCCGCATCCCCGCCGCCGCCTCTCGCGCAAAGAGGCAGAACGACCAGAGCGACGCCTTCTTCTTTGCCGACTTTCAGTGGAACATGAGGAAAATCCGGGCCCCCGAGGCATGGAGAAATACCCGGGCCGGTAAAGGGGTCGAGGTGTGCATGCTCGACACCGGAGTCGATCCCAACCACATCGATCTGGCGGGCAAGGTCGACCTGGGCGTGAGCACGTCGTTCGTGGCCAGCGAGCCGTTCATCGATGACCTCAACTTCCACGGTACCTACACCTCCTCGATCGTCGCCACCAACGGCCTCGGAGTTGCCTCGGTGGCGCCGGCGGCCACGATCTGCACCATTAAGGTGCTCGACCAGAGCGGCAGCGGCGACTTCGCCGACGTCCTGGCCGGCATCGTTTACGCGGGAGTCCTCAGGGCCGACGTGATGAACATGAGCTTGGGCGCACTTCTCGACCTGAGCGATCCCGACCAGCGCTCCCTGGCCAACGCGCTCCAGAAGGCGGTCAACTTCGCGCACCGGCAGGGCGTGCTGGTGGTGGCGTCGAGCGGCAATAATGCACTCAACCTCGACCAGACCGGCCGGATCAAGTCGATCCCCGCCCAGCTCGACAACGTCATCAGCGTCGGCGCCACCGGCCCGATCAACCAGAAGAAGTTCGACCGCCTGGCCAGCTACTCCAACTACGGCCGGTCGGACAAC
>JBOHSC010000040.1:0-2325 GCA_050733115.1 Gemmatimonadales bacterium | reverse complement strand
TCAACCGCGTGGCCAAGGTCGTGAAGGGTGGCCGCCGGTTCTCGTTCAACGCGCTGGTGGCGGTGGGCGACGGAAAGACCAAGGTGGGCATCGCGACGGGCAAGGCGAACGAGGTGAGCGAGGCGGTGCGCAAGGCGGTCGAGGCGGCCAAGCGGTCCATGGTGGAGCTGCCCAAGACCGGCTCGACCATTCCCCATGAGGTCGTGGGCCAGCATGGCGCCGGCCGGGTGCTGCTCAAGCCCGCCGCCACCGGTACTGGCGTCATTGCCGGCGGCCCGGTGCGCGCGGTGCTCGAGTGCGCGGGCATTACCGACATTCTCACCAAGAGCCTCGGCTCCACCAACCCGCACAACATGGTGCGCGCCACGATGGACGGGCTGACCCGTCTCGTCTCGGCCCGCCAGGTGGCGCGCGAACGCGGTGTCGAGCTGGATCAGATCGCATACAAGCCGCGGCAGGAGGGCTGACGATGGGCCGCAACCCGGTCGTGGGCCGCCAGGGACCGAAGTACCACGCCACCGTAATTCCGAGCGAATCCGAGGCGAAGGTGGTGTCGGTGAAGCAGGTCCGGTCTGAAATCGGACATCCGGAGACCATGCGGCGCACGCTGCGCTCACTGGGTCTCCGTCATCATCAGCAGGTTGTGCGCCTCGCGAATTCGGCGTCGATCCGCGGCATGTTATACAAGGTGCGGCACCTCATCGAGGTGTCGCCGGCGCAGGAGAGCTGATGGCCGAGAAAATCAAGACCATTACCCTGTCCAATCTGCGCCCCGCCCGTGGCTCCACATCGGCCCGCAAGCGGGTGGGCCGTGGGCCGGGCTCGGGCCTGGGCAAGACGTCGGGCAAGGGTCACAAGGGTCACAAGGCAAGAACCGGCGGGCAGACGAATCCCGGCTTCGAGGGCGGTCAGATGCCGATGTACCGGCGCCTGCCCAAGCGGGGCTTCACCAACCCGTTCAAGGTCACCTCGCAGGTGGTCAACCTGTCCCAGCTCAAGAAAGTGACCAGCACCGATGTGAGCCCCGAGACGCTGTATTCGGCGGGGCTCATCGGTAAGGTCGACGCTCCGATCAAGCTCCTGGGCACCGGTGACGCCGAACGGGCCTATTCGGTCCGCGGCGTTTCTCTCTCCGCGTCGGCGCGCGCCAAGATCGAGGCGGCCGGCGGCAAGATCGAGGGGTAAGTGACCGCACCGCGCGTCCCCAATCTCGCCATCGACGACGATCTGAAGCGGAAGCTCCTCTTCACGCTCCTGGCACTCGTCATCTACCGGATCGGCGCTCACATCGCCGCGCCGGGGGTGAACGTCACCGCGCTGGCCGATTTCATCCGGAACTCCGCCGCCGCCGGGTTCTTCGGACTGTATGACGCACTGGGCGGCGGCCTCTCCCGGGCCACGGTGTTCGCGCTCGGCATCATGCCCTACATCTCGGCCTCGATCATCTTCCAGCTGGCCGGCGGCGTTGCCCCGTCCATCGGGAAGATGCAGAAGGACGAAGAGGGCAAGAAGAAGATCACCCAGTGGACCCGGTATCTCACCGTGTTCATCTCGCTGTCGCAGGCGTACACCTTCGCGCTCTTCACCGAGTCGATCCCTGGCGCCATCACCAATCCCGGCTTCGCCTCCCGGCTCATCATGGTCGTGACCCTCACCACCGGCGCCATTTTCGTGATGTGGCTGGGGGAGCAGATCACCGAGCGGGGCATCGGCAACGGGATGAGCCTGCTCATCACCTTCTCGATCCTCGAGCGGCTCTGGCCGGGCACCCTGCAGCTCCTCCAGTTCATCCGGAGCGGAGTGGTCAGCGTCATCGGGGCGACGGCGTTCCTCGCCATCCTCGTGGCGGTGATCGGGGCCGTGGTGGCAATGACTATCGCCGCCCGGCGCATCCCCATCCAGATTCCACGCAAGGTCATGGGCCGCGGCCGCATCCGCGAAGGGCAGAAGACCTTTATCCCGATCCGGCTCATCACCGCCGGCGTGATGCCGATCATCTTCGCCCAGACGATCATCATCGTTCCGGGCACGCTCGCCAGCTTCACCAAGAACCCGGTGCTGACCGAGATCGCCAGCTTCTTCACTCCCGGCGAGCTGCCGTACGACATCACCTTCGCCATCATGATCCTGCTGTTCAGCTATTTCTACACGTCGATCATCTTCAATTCGGTCGACCTCGCCGAAAATCTGAAGAAGCAGGGCGGCTTCATTCCCGGCGTGAAGCCGGGGGCAAAGACCGCCGAGTATATCGACGACGTCGTGTCGAAGATTACGCTTCCGGGTGCGGTCTTCCTCGCGGCGGTGGCGTTGCTGCCGATCTGGATC
>JBOHSC010000039.1:0-9297 GCA_050733115.1 Gemmatimonadales bacterium | reverse complement strand
ACCACCCTGCACGGCACCGACATCACACTGGTGGGCCAGGAGGCGAGCTTTTACGCGATCACCCAGTTTTCGATCGAGCAGTCGGACGAGATCACGGCGGTGTCGTCGTACCTGCGCGATGAGACCTATCGCGCGTTCGGGTGCGTGAGTTGTGACATCAAGGTGATTCCCAACTTCGTGAACCTGAAGGAGTATTTCCCGGCCGAGAAGCGATGCCCGGGCTCCCTGGCACCCGAGGGACACAAGGTCATCGCCCACGTTTCGAACTTCAGGGAAGTGAAGCGGGTGAAGGACGTCGTGAGAGTGTTCGCGCGGATCCACCGCGCCATGCCGGCCACGCTCATCATGATCGGTGACGGTCCCGACCGGGTCGACGCGGAGAACGAGGTCCGCGAGCTGGGCGTCGCGGACGACGTGCGGTTCCTCGGCCGCCTCGACTCGGTCGCCACCCTGCTCCAGGGCAGCGACCTCTTCGTGCTCCCGTCACAGACCGAGTCGTTCGGTCTGGCCGCCCTCGAAGCGATGGCGTGCGGGACTCCGGTGGTGGCCACACGAGCGGGCGGCTTACCGGAGGTCATCGACGACGGTCTGAACGGGATACTCGAGCCGGTGGGATCGGTCGAGGCGATGGGCCGCCGTGCCGTGGAGCTCCTTCGCGATGCCGACCGACATCGCGCCATGAGCACCGCGGCGGTCGAGAAGGCGCACCTGTTTTCCGCCGAGCGTATCGTCCCGATGTACGAGTCCCTCTACGAGGAGGCGTTGCGGTGAGGTCTCATGGTTGACCCGCTGATCAAGGCGGCGCTGCTCGGCGTGGTGGAGGGAATCACAGAATTCATTCCGGTCTCCTCGACCGGGCACCTCATAGTAGTCAGTCACTGGCTCGGCGAAACCGGCGAGCGATCGAAGAGCTTCGAGATCTTCATCCAGCTTGGAGCCATCCTGGCCATCGTCTGGCTCTACCGGGTGCGCCTTGCCAACGCGGCCATCGAGACGTGGCGAGGCGGACCGGGCCGCCGGCTGGTCGTCGATCTGATTCTCGGATTCATCCCGGTGGCCGTGGTCGGCCTCCTGGCCCACGACTGGATCAAGGAGCGGCTTTTCACGCCGGGCGTCGTCGCCGGTGCGCTCATCGTCGGCGGCATTCTCATCCTCCTCATCGAGCGGCTCAAGCCGAAGACGCGGATAGACAGCGTGGGTGACGTGCCCCCTTCCACCGCACTCGGCGTGGGCATCGCGCAGATCCTCTCCCTCGTGCCCGGCACGTCGCGGTCGGGCGCCACCATCATGGGCGGATATTTGCTGGGTCTCTCGCGCACCGCGGCCACCGAATTCTCCTTCTTCCTCTCGATTCCGGTCATGTTCGCGGCGACGCTCTTCGATCTGCACTCGGGCCGGCATCTCCTCACCGCTTCCGACTTTCCCGTCTTCGCCGTGGGCTTCGTCACCGCCTTCGTGTCGGCGGTGCTGGTGGTGCGGCTCTTCATCGGGTTCGTCTCACGGCACAGCTTCGCCTCGTTCGCGTGGTACCGCATCGCGTTCGGCGTGCTGCTCCTCCTTCTCCTCCGTTGAACGGGCCGATGGCGCCGATCTACCGCCTGGGGCTGGTCGCGTCGACGATGGACGAGCTCCACGCGATGGCGCAGGACGGCGCCGCCGCCGGGACGGCGGTGGTGGCTGAGGAGCAGGTCGGAGGACGCGGATCGAGAGGCCGCATCTGGCTCTCTCCCCCCGGCGGCCTCTGGCTCAGCGTACTGCTCCGCCCAACGAGCGCCTCGGGACTCGATCTGCTCAGCCTCCGCGCCGGTCTCGCCGTCTCCCGCGTTCTCTCGGCCATGCTGGTGGGAGAGCCGGTCCGGCTCAAGTGGCCGAACGACCTCATGCTGGCCGACCGGAAAGTGGGCGGAATCCTCTGCGAGGCGCGGTGGCAAGGCGAGTCGCTGGGATGGGTGGTGGTCGGGATCGGGCTCAACGTCACGAACCCCGTCCCCGAGGCGCTTCAGGGCATCGCGACGAATCTGACGGCGCGACTCCCCGGAGTGGCCGCCGCGGACCTCGTCGAGCCCATGGTGGCGGCGGTCGAGGGGACCGAGAGCGAGAGTGCGCGCCTCGGCCCGGAAGAGCTTGCGCGGTTCGGCGAGCTCGACTGGCTGTGGGGCAGGAGGCTCGGCTCGCCCGCGGCGGGTGTGGCCGCCGGCATTGCGGCTGATGGAGCGCTTCGCGTCCGGCTCGCCGAGGGGCGCGAAGTCATGCTCCGGGCCGGCCCGGTCGAATTGGCCGACTCCCCCGTCCGGGCGTAACTTCGACCCATGCTTCTCACACTCGACATCGGCAACACCGAGATCACTCTCGGGCTCTTCGCCGGGGGGGAGCTCGAGGCTCACTGGCGGATGACCACCAACCCCGACCGCACGCCCGATGAATGGGGCAGCGCCGTCGGGGCCTTTCTCATCCAGGCGGGACACTCCCCCAACGAGGTGCGCGCAGTCTGCCTCGCTTCGGTGGCGCCGGCGGTGACGCAGAGCGTCGTCGAGGGGATCGCGAGATCCACCGGAAGGACGGCAATAGCGGTGGACTCGAAGAGCTCGCTCCCGATCACCCTTGACGTGGATGAGCCGCTCAGCGTCGGCGCCGATCGCATCGTGAACGCCCTGGCGGCGGTCGAGCTCTACCGCGCCGACACGATCGTAGTGGACTTCGGCACCGCGACGACCTTCGATTGCGTGACGATCGACGGGCGTTTTCTCGGCGGAGTCATCATGCCGGGACTTCGCACCGCCGCTGATCAGCTCACCCGCCGCACCGCCAAGTTGCCGGCCACCGAGCTTCGCGCTCCCGAGCACGTCATCGGCCGGCGGACCGAGGAGTGTATCCAGTCGGGGGTGCTCTACGGCACGGTGGATGCCGTCGATGGCATCGTGCACCGCATTCGCGCCGAGTGGCCGGGCGGGCGTCGGCCGGGGGTAGTGGCCACGGGCGGCCTTGCGTCCGTGGTGGCGCCGTTGTCGTCTACCATCGAGCGCTCCGATCCCGATCTCACGCTCCGCGGGCTTCACCTCGCCGCGACCTACCTCGGCCTGGAATGGTGACACCCGCCCGTACGCTGGGCTATTCGCTGTTCGGACGTCGCTTCGACTACCTGCTCCATCTCCGGCCGCTCGAATGGCCCATCATGGCCGCGCACACCGCGGTCGGGTATGTGCTGGCGGTAGGAGTGACCGGGGCGCGGTCAGGACAGGAGGTCGGTCCGGCCCTCCTGGGATTGCTGCTCTGGGTGGTCTTCCTCAACGGCGGCACGCTCGCGCTCAACAGCGCGTTCGATCGCGACGAGGGCGACGTCGCCTATTTGCGGAAGCCGCCGCCACCGCCAGTCCGACTTGCTGCGTTCAGCCTCGCGCTGATGGCCGCGGGACAACTCGCGGCCTTCGCGTTGCCGGCGGGGTATACTGTCGCATATGCCCTCTGCTTCGTTCTCTCCATCCTCTATTCCGTCCCACCGCTTCGGCTGAAGGCGGTGGCCGGCGCCGACTGGGCGATCAACATGTGGGGCTTCGGCACCCTCACTCCGTACGCCGGCTGGGCGGCTACCGGGATTCCGGTGGACGCCGCGCGTGGGCTGGTGCTGCTGGGGTTCTGTCCTCTCTTCGCGGCGCTGTATCCCCTCACGCAGCTCTACCAGCTGGAGGAAGACATCCGCCGCGGCGACCGCACCCTGGCGTCGGCGCTCGGCGCCGCCCGGAGCCTCGACGCCGCCCTCGGGGCCGCACTGGTGGCATTCGTCCTCTTCGCGGCCGGCGCGGTGCGGGCTGGGTGGCGGCTTCCAGCAGACGGATGGCGGTGGGCCCTCCTCGCCTTGGCGGGCGTCGCCTGGGCGGCAGTTCTGATCCCCTGGCGCACCCGCGCGGCCGGCCATTCTCCCGCGGAGCGCCAGCGGCGAATGTATCGGGCGCTGGCAGCGTGGGCAGTGACGGATGTGGTGGTGGTGGTGGTATGGGGCTAGGGCCGCAGCCCGTAGCCCGCAGCCGGTAGCCTGTGTATGATTCCCCCTCCAACCCCATTGGGAGAACGGGCATGCACCCGGCGGTGGAACTTCACGCGACACAGGATGTTACCGATGTCCCCTCGATCGTCCGGGGCGCGGTCAAACTCGGGCTGATCGAGTCGGTTGTGGTTCTCCTCTTCTCACTGGCCTCCCGCTTCCTCCCCGGCGGGCCAATCGAGACGATCGTCCTCGCGCCCATTCTCCTCGCCGGCTTTGCAGCAGTCGCCTTTCTCCCCGGACTCTGGACCCGCCCCCGCACCATCGAGGGGATCGCCGGGGCTGCCGGGATCGGCCTCGCCGCCGCCATCGTGTTCCTCCTGATCGACGTCACCATCCTCCAGAACATCGGTACGTATACCAACCGCTGGTACGAGATCGGGGGCGGGAGCAACTGGTGGTATCACCCCGTGTGGTGGATGGCAGGCACTTTCATTCCATGGATGGGGGCATGGATTCTGGCCAATCAGACCGCGAAGAGCGGACGGCCCTCCCCGATCGCGGCGTTCGGCCTCACGATCGCGTGCAGCATCGGGATGGCTATTCTCGCCCTCGTCATCGGTGTTCCGGGTGCCGGCTGGAGCCTGCCGACCTTCGGCATCGCTCTTCTCCCCGGGCTCGCGCTGGCCACTGCCGTATCCTTAATGGGACTCCGCCGCGGCTGAGCGATGCGCTGGCTCCGGCTGCTCTTTCGGGTCTTCGGATGGCTGCTCACGCCCTTTCTGGCGTGGGCAGCTTCGTTTTTCGGAGCAGTCGGCGGGGCGCTTATCGCCATGAGAATGCAGGATCCAGTGCAAGGTTTGGCCGTCACCGCGCTCTGTGGGGCACTCGTCGGATTTGCCGCGCTCATTCTCTGGTTGGGTTACCTGCGACAGACGCCGGAGGCACGAGAAGTGCTGGCCGTGACCGAGGACGGGACTCCCGACACGATTGATCTCGTGCTTCCGGCCCGAAGCGAGTGAGTTACTGGCCGGCGTCGCTTCTGGCCGCGCTGCTGGTGTCGTGCGAAGCGGGGAAGGAGAGCCGAGTCGTGGTTGACACAACGGCCGCCGTCGTGCCGATAGACTCGCTCGCCGTCTCGGCGCCGGGAGGTGCCGAGATCTGGTTCACGCTGGCGCGTCCGGGGCGGTTGCCCGATGGCACCGAGTGCACGGAACGCGGCATCGAGGTGCGCCGGGGCGGTACCCGGATTCCCGTGCCGCTCCTCTACACCCGTGAAGCGCCTCGCATTCTGAACGACAGCACCGCGCGCGCCGTCCTCTATACCGGATGCCGCGCGGGAAACGCCTACCTCGTTGACCTTCGAAGCGGACGCCCCACCAGGGAGCACAGATGAGAAACCGTGCACTGGCGCTCGTCGCCTTCTTCACTGCCGCGGTCACCGCCGCCGCCGGTGCCCAGGGATTCGTGGGCCAGATCGGACGTTTCTACGATGACGGCGGATGGACGCTCTATCGGCTCGGCATGAACCGGCCCTTCGTCGGTCCCGTGGGGCTGACATATCATGGCGACTACTTCCGCCGGGTCGAAGGCGATGGCGCGTTCGTGGGCGCGGGTGTCGATCTGACCGCCTTCCGGACCGGCGGGCAGGGGCCATACGCCGTCGCCGGCCTGGGAGGCGGACTCGCCTCGCCGCACTCGAAGTCGCTCTCGAGCTTCTGGACGTCGTGGTCGGCCGGGGCGGGATACGATCTCCTGCCGGCGCCGTTCCTCACCTTCGGCGCCGAGCTCAGATGGCGGCAGATTTCTCTCGACAACCGTGGCGGTCTCGAGATGGCGGCGGGAGTCGGACTTCGGTTCGGCGGCGGCAAGCCCCGCGGCCCCGGCCCGGCCAGGACTCCCGCCGCCATCGGCGGCGCCGATCAGGGGTGGAAGCTGCCGCGCGGCTCCGTAACGGAAGCGTCGGTTCCACCGGCGGCCTCTCCCGCACCTTCGACTCCTTTGTACCCCGCCGCGCAGCCGGGGTCGGTGGCTTCGCGCGGCTCAGCGGCGCTGGCCGATTCGGTCGTCGAGACGGCCGCTGAGATGATGGGGCGCCGCTATGAGTACGGCGGCACGGGAGACGGCGGGGAAGGATTCGACTGCTCGGGACTCATTCAGTATGCCTACGGGCAGCACGGGATCGCGCTGCCGCGGCGAAGCGCCGACCAGGCACTCGAGGGCAGGGGGGTCGCAAAGAGCGTCGACACCCTCCAGCCCGGCGATCTGCTCACCTTCTCGAGCTCCGGAAACGCCGTCACCCACGTTGCGCTATACATCGGCAATGGGCAATTCATTCACAGCGCCACTGGTGGCGTGCAGATCAGTCTGCTGAGTCCAGCCGATCCCTACGGACGCTGGTGGTACGAGCGATGGGTGGGAGCGCGCCGAATCCTGGATGCCTGATCGGGCGCGCTTCGTCTGCTATTGAGCGCCTACGTGGTCCTTGTGGTCCGTCGGCATGTCGGCGTGTCCGGAGTGATCGCCACCGCTGGCACCGCCATGATCGTCGTGATGCATGCCTTTCATGTTTCCCATCTCTCCGCCCGAGCCCCGCACCTCGAGTGACGCCAGATCCTTCTGGTAGGTCGGGTCGGTCGGGTCGATCCGGGGCCACTTCGACATGTCATCGGGAACGAAGAGTCCCACCATGTGGGCCATCGCGCCCTTGACCAGCGTCTCACCCGTAGGATTGTCGTACTCTCCCACGACGCGATAGCGGTGGTTGGCCTTGAGCTTGAGGCCTTCGCCCGTCACACCGAACAGCTTGCGGCTCACCTTGCTCACGTGGCCCGCGGAGTCGCGGGTCGCGACGACCGACGTGATCAACCGGCCGGTCTCCGCGTCCTCCAGCCGGACCCGGACGCCGTAGTCGTGCAGGTGGCCGCCGACGCCGAGCAGGCGCCCGCCCACGGGAAGGGTGAACTCGTACGACTTGGTGGACTTGCCGGGCACGACGTCGAAGGTGTTGCTGCCGCCGACGGTCAGATTCACGTCCATGTAGATCGGCAGCGAGTTGACCGGACGCGGATTCTGGTTCTTCGGCATCCAGAGCATCGTGATCTTGAGGTAGACGCCCTCGAGGTCCTTCCCGGTGTCGTTGTGCCAGGCGACGTACATGCCGAGCTTCATGCCCGGCGTGAGTGGCACCCCGATCGTCTTGGGAACGCTCACCTCTTGGTCGGTCTCGGTGCCGGCGCCCATGAGCCGCTCCGCGGCGGAGTAGAGCAACTGGCGCCGGCCGAAGTTCACCATGATCATGTGATGGAGAATGTGCCTTGGCACCGCCTGACCCTTCGAATCCACGAGATCGACGCGATAGCCGCGGAACCACCCGTCTACCGGCCACTCGAATTCCTGGATGGGCGTGTCGTGCGACATGCCGTGATCCATCATGTCGTTGTGTTCCATCGGCGGCATGTTGGGCAGATTGTACGGCCCGGCGGTGATCGTCAGCTCGTGCTTCGAAGAGTCCACCGAGATCGAGACGGAAGTCGTGGGATCGCCCGGGGCGGTGCCGGCGGCGAGCGAGGCGGCGAGAGCAACACTCCACAACATCATTGACCAACTCCGCGAATGGGAACGCGCCGCAAGCACGGCCCCGCCCATATTACGGGCGACTGCGGCCGCGCCCTCCCGGCGCCGGCAAGCCGACTTCGTTGGTGCGGAACTTCTGAGGGCAATCGAGCAATGTCAAGCATCGGCCGGCACGCCCTGCTCGCGCTCGCATTCGGGGTGGCCGCACCCGCCGCCATCTCCGCACAGGGGCGGCTTTTCCCTCGCGTGTCGGGCTTCGAGCTGCCCGAGGCCTCGCCGCGCGTCCACGGGATCTTCGGTCGCCTCATCTCCTCCCGCGTAGGCGAGAGTGAGTTCGGCCGGGAGCCCGAAGGAGAGGTGGGGCTTGGCGAGAATTTCCCCGTCATCGCGCTGCGCCGCGGCCGCCGGCCGATCTCCCTCGGCTTCGGCGCCGAGGCGTACGGACGGTTCAGTCTCGTGGATTCGCGGAGTGCGCTCATCAGCAATGATTGGGTGGTGGGCATCAACACCACCGCTGAGCTGGGACACTGGTCGCTCACCGCGGAGGTGACGCATGAGAGCAGTCACCTGGGTGACGAGTACTCCGACCGCTTCAACGCGACCCGGCTCGACTGGACCCGAGAAGTGGCTACGGGGTGGGTCAGCTACACCACCGGACCGTGGCGGGTGACCGGCAGCCTGAGCTACGTCCTGATCGACGAGCTCGACCTCGACAGGCCAGGGGCGGCGTTGGCGCTCGACTTTCACGGGCGCGGGCCGGGAAGATTCCTCGGCGGCGAAGTCCGGCCGGTCGGAGGCGTATTCGTCGACGGCACCGCCGCCACCGATTGGCGGCTCAGCACCTCAGCCAAGCTCGGCCTCGAGTTCGGGTCGCTGTCGGGCCGCCGCATGGGTGTCTCGCTCATCGCGCACGACGGCCTCTCGACCCAGCGCCAGTTCTTCCGGAAGGAGAGCCGGTATGTGGGAGCCGAGCTGAGGTTCGATTTGTAATCCGGCGTCGACTCTCATAGGTCGAAGGTCTCAGCCGACTTGACAGGCGTTCCCGCCCACTTATCTTTGCCACCAGAAGCGCTGGCACTCGATGTTACTGAGTGCCAACGCGTTTGATATCAATACGTTACACAATCACCATATCTGCTGTGGAGGACGGACGATGGCGACTGCTTCGAAGGCCAAGCCCACCACCAAGATCCAGCCCCTCGAGGACCGGGTCGTGATCCTGCCCGCCGAGGAGGCGGAGGCAATGCGTGGTGGCCTCTATATCCCCGACACCGCCAAGGAAAAGCCCACTCAGGGTGAGGTCATCGCGGTCGGCCCGGGCCGGATGGAAAAGGGCGCCCGGATCCCGATGGACCTCAAGGTCGGCGACCAGGTGATCTACGGGAAGTACAGCGGCACTCCGTACACGATCGATGGGGAAGAGTACGTCATCATCAAGTCGTCCGACGTCCTCGCCAAGCTCAGCTGATTTCAGCGCGCACACACCTAGGAGAACCGACAGATGGCAGCTAAGGAGCTTCTTTTCAATACCGATGCCCGCGCCAAGCTCAAGAGGGGCGTGGACGCTCTTGCCGAGGCGGTGAAGGTCACCCTCGGTCCCAAGGGCCGGAATGTGGTCATCGACAAGAAATTCGGCTCGCCGACCGTCACCAAGGATGGTGTCACGGTCGCCAAGGAAGTCGAGTTGGCCGATGCAATCGAGAACATGGGCGCCCAGATGGTCAAGGAGGTCGCCACCAAGA
>JBOHSC010000038.1:0-2225 GCA_050733115.1 Gemmatimonadales bacterium | reverse complement strand
CGCAAACCCGGTCCAACCCAGCTCCTCAAGGATGCCCGCGCCCGAGCCTACCAGGATGCCGAAGACCAGGGGTGGCGGTGTCCTCCCGCCCGCGATGGTCGCGCCAGGGGCGAATCTCGAGACGATCGCGGAAAGGACCCAAACCGAGACGGTCACCACAAGTGGAGCCGTGAGGAGCGCCACGACATACCAGCGGACTCCGACGCGCCATCGGAGCAGTCTCGATCGGTACTCGCGAAATCCCGCTGCTCCATGAACGAGCCCGGTGCAGAGAACGCCCGCGATGCTCGGTCCGGCGAGCATCGCCAAGTACCCGGCTGGAAAGAGCCTCCTGAATTCCTCCGGTGTCGCAGGAATTCCGCCAGGGCCACCGATGACGAGGAGCACACCGACCCAGGAGATCGCGAACGCGAGCGCGAAGTACGTGAGCAGGGAATGGCGTCGGATGAAGGTCATAATGCTCGCCCGGGCCGCGGCCACCAGCGCCGCACCCGGCCGCAATATGCCTCATATTCCGCGCCAAACTTGGACCGGAGCGTCGGCTCCTCGTAGCCCACGACGAGCGCGTGCACCAATAGAAGAAACACTGCCGCGTACGCCGCCATCGCCATGGACTCGTAGAACAGCGCCGCGCCCGTAAGCGCGATCGCAGCGCCTAGGTACATCGGGTTTCGCAACACATGGTAGGGGCCGCGAACCACGAGGCGGCGTGGCGGGTCGAACAGCGCCGGCGTTCCATGTCCTACGACGGCAAACGTGAACGCGCACCAGAGGGCCAAGGCACCCCCGGCCGCCGCCACAACCATTCCCGCGATCTGCCACCCGCCAAGCCCCTTTATTGGCGGAACGCCCGCCCACGAGAGGAGCCGGGAAGGAAGATAGACGAGGAGAAGGCCGATGAAGACAGCGGCGTAGGCGATGGTGCGCGCCAGGGCGGAGACCACGGCCCTTAGCCCTCCGAAGCGGCGCGGCTCGAGGACGTGGAGGCCACCGCAAGCGCCTTGCGACGGTTGGTCGCGGGCCAGTCGATGGTACGGGATCCGTTCTTCTCAGCCGAGTGCCACATCAGAGGGTAGTGCGCCTGCCCCAGGACGCCGAGGTACAGCCGATGGGTCCGCTCAAAGAAGCCGGCGGTGTGGTAGCTGCTGGGGAATCCCAGCTGGGTCACATCCAGGTGATGCATGAACTCGTGGCAGAGCGTGGACAAAAGCGTCCTGCTCGAGGTCCATTGCCGCTGAATGGCCGTTTGCGTCCAGAGCCTGATCCTCGTGAGCTGGAAGTTGTAGTCGCCAAAAAGCTCGGACGCAAGGAGCCCTTCCGAGGTGGAATGAGGGCGAACGCCGAGCAGCTTCACGGTCGGGGGCGCAATGCGATAGAACGCGGCGAGGCTTTCGAGCAGCTCACGGCAGACCTGGTCCAGAGCCCCGCGCTCCTCGGAATCCCTCGCGGTCTCGAGGAGGCGGAACATCCGTGCCAGGTCTTCAGACGGCGGCACGCCAATCTCAGTGAGTCGGTCGCTGTCGTCGTACTCCTGGCGCGGTGCTCCGCGCGAGGGCCTGCGATCGGTCTTCATGATTTCGCCAGCGCATCCCAGAAGTCGCCGTAGAGTCCGATGCCCTCGAAGATACCTCGGATCTCCTCCGGGGCAGGGCGGCGAGCCTCCGGGTCCAGTCGCGTGCCGTACCACACCACGGCCATCCGCCACAGTTGAGGCATGGTGACGATTGGCTTCGGCGTGACACCCCGCGCTCGACACCACGACGCGATTCGTTCTTCCGACCGGAAGAAGAGCATATTGCCTCAGGTGAAGACCAGGTCGTCCCACCACCGCGCGGCGGGGACGAGACAGTGGAAGAGCCAAGACGAAGGCTCAGGCCCTTCCACGCCGACATTGAGTCGCAGAGGCTCATGGCTTTCCGCGCACTCCGACTGGACGAGCGCGGGCCGATGCAGGGCCGCTCCGATCCCCAGCGCGTCCCAGGCGCAGGGCGCGTAATAGTCGACGTCGCCCACGGTGACCCGATGTTGCGTCGGGACGCCGGAGAAGGGTGGCGCGAAGCGGATGGTCTCGCCATCGGGGTTGAGGAGGAGCATCCGCTTCGCGCGCAGGCGCGCGTAAGCGTCTTTGGTGGCACCGGCGTCGACACCCATGCGTGCGGCGAGCGCCGCCGCCGAGGGTGGAGTGCCCGTCTCGGCCGTGGTCCTGTAGATCGTCACCTTGACGG
>JBOHSC010000037.1:0-3443 GCA_050733115.1 Gemmatimonadales bacterium | reverse complement strand
TCATCCTCCACCACCCTCTGAACCGGAAACTCCCCTGTCACATCTGCGGAAGAGACCATCCGGACCGCGACGGTCGCCGGGGATTCAGGCGGCAGCGATTCGGCCAGAGCCCACGCGAACGGGAGAGTAGCGAGCACCAGGAGTCCCGAGATCCAGAACGGCACCCCCATCCCGAAGCGGTCCATCAGGAGCCCCGCAGCTACGGGGAACAGCACCCGTGATACGCCGCCGAAGGTGTGCTGAACCCCCATGTAGAGCCCGCGCTCATGGTCCGGCACCACTCGGGACAGGAGCCCGGTGACGCAGGGAAAGAGAAAGGCGGTGCCGAGCGGCATCAGGGTGAAGCCGAGGAAGAAGAGGCCGCCGTGTGAGGCGAGGCCCGTGCATCCGAGGCCCGCCGCCAGCAGGACGAGCCCCAGTCGAGAGAGCCGCGCCTCCCCCAGAAAATCCACCGCCCGACCCAACAGAAGTGAGCGTACCACCACCCCCATGCCGCCCAGGTACATGACGAAGTAGCCGATGTTCTGCTCGGTGACGCCCAGCCGGTTCATGAGCAGGAGCGGCACGACCTGGATGGTGCCGTAGAAGGCCCCGATGCCGATGGTGTAGATCCAGATGAGCCGCGAGGCCGGCTCGTGCCAGTGGGAGAGTACTCGGCCGATCGCCTGGCGCGGGCTAGTAGTCGAGGGGACGGCGTGGGACCCGGACAACCGAAGCGGGCGCGACTCGACCAAGAAGCGCGCGGCGAAACCCGCGACCAGAAGCGCCAGCGCCGCCGCGGCAAGCCCCGGCGCCGACCTTCCCCCCACGCTGATCATCACCGACCCGAATGCCGGACCGGCCACGGCGCCCAAGCTGGTCACCGCCGAGAGCCAGCCCAGGCTCTTGGTGCGCTCTTCGGGGGGCGAGGCATCGGCCACGTACGCCTGCACCACCCCGATGGTGCCGCCGCCCGCCCCCTGCACCAGGCGGGAGAGGAGCAGTACCAACACCGATCCGGCGAAGGCAAAGATGACATAGGCGGAGCCGGTGAGCAGCAGCCCGGCGAGGATGGCGGGCCGACGGCCGTAACGGTCGGAGAAACGCCCCCACAGCGGGGCCACAACCAGCTGGGCCACCGCGAACGCCGAGACCAGCAGCCCCACCACCGTCGCGCTGGCACCCAGCTCGGTGGCGTAGAACGGCAGCAGCGGGATGATCATGGTGAGCCCCACCATGTCCACGAACGCCGTCACGAACAGCACCAGCAGTCGCGTCATGGCTAGAGACTCCCCGGTCTGATATGAAGCGAGTGGAAGCAATCTCCACTCGTCGGGGGCGCGCGGGAAGCGGAGGGCTGCCGAGCGCCCCCTCAGCCGGCGACCAAGCTTCGTCAAGTTGATCGAGAGGCCGGACCCGGACGAAAAGCATTGGCATGGTGCCTCGTCCACCACCGCCATGACGCACATCGCCATTCAGGAGCGGCTCGACGGCAAGGCCGTTGACTGGATGGAAAAGGTCACGGACGAACGGTACCATTCCCAGGCAAGGGCCCAATAAAGGAAGCACCATGAGCAAGGTGTGGTTTATCACCGGGGCCGGCAGTGGCATCGGCGCCGGGACCACCAGGGCGGAATTGCGGGCCGGTGACAGCGTCACGATAACCAGGGCAGGCGTGCGGCAGAGAATCCGCAGTTCCCTCAATCGAACCCGAACACCGGGGGAAAGACCACGACGACGATCGCGGCCCAGACGGAGTATGCTGGCAGGTAGACCGTCTGCCAGCGCTCGAGGCTGGCAAAGGGACCGCGGCCGCGCACAAAGCGGACGTAAAGCACGGTCGACCACCCTAAGTTCCCGAGCAGGACCACGTTCTCGCCGAGCGCGGCCACACGGTTGGGCGTGAAGCCGAACTCCGAGATGCGCGCCCCGATCGCCGCCAGGGCGAAGGCATCGGCGACGAGCGCGCTAACGAGTAGCAGTACCAGCAGCAGGTCGAAGGCGCCGGGCGGCGCATGCGGGTCGCGCGCGGAGATGGAGTAGAGCAGCAGGCCCAGCACCAGCACGAGCAGCAGGTCGAAGGCGATCAGCGCGTTGCGCTCGATGTCGATCCCGCGGCCGGTCCAGACCATCGTCCCGAGGAAGGCGACCAGCGTGAGCGCGAACAAGGGGGTGAAGAGCCGCGTCAACACGGGGGCCATGTTCTCGATCACGCTTTGCTTCGCCTCGACCAGCCAGGAGCCGACTATCACCGCCCCGAGCATCCCGCACGGCAGCAGCCAATCCTGGACCACCGGCTCGGCATCAATCGTGATCGCCTTAAACATCCCCATCGTGAACGCGATGAGAACCCCGCCGCCCAGCGCGATCAGCGCGTAGTAGATGAACAGCTCGCCGGAGAAGCGGACGAAGTCCATGCGCCCGGTGCTCTCCCCCCAACGCCCCCCCGCGTAGGCGATCCCCACAGGCAGCCACAGCGCGATCGGCAGGTGCAACGCCGTAAGCACCTCCGTGTCGCTGCCGGTCTCGAATGGATAGGCATTGGCGAAAACGACCGCGGCCACGAACGCCAGGGCCAGCCACGCCCAGGTGCGCTCGCTCAGCCGCCGCTTCCAGACGAAGTAGCCGGTCAGGAGGGGGAAGACGAAGAGGCTGAAGTTCCGCATGTAGAACGGCATGTGCGCAGCCCGCTCCAGCCCGAACAGCTCCGGCACCTTTACCGCCAACGCCGCCACCATCGCGAGCGCGAAGACGACGATCGTCTCGGTCCGCACCTCGGCCACCGGGTGGGCCGAACCGGTGGACCCGATGACCAGCTGCTTCCACAGCCGCTCCGAGTGCTCGCGCGCGAACTCGTTCGAGATCACGTCCAACGCACCCATCCGCTTCACCGCCACTAGGAATGCCTCGTTCTCCGAGAGGCCGGCGCCGCGCAGCGCAGCGACCTCGCCGCGCAGGTGATCCTCCAGCTCCTCTACGTCCACCGGCCGGATCGCCTGCCGACGGCGAAGATAGCTCCGCCACTGCTCGATCTGTCCCTCGAGCGAGTCGCTCGACCCGGCCTCCGTCGCGGGCTCAGCCATGGGACGGCAGCGGCGAGAGCGCCAACCGCGTGGGAAGCGAGACCGCGGGCCAGATGTTGCGCAGCGCCGCGTCCACCAGCTGCCACTGCTGGCGCTGCTTCGCGAGCTGCGCCTGGCCCCGTGCTGTGAGGTGATAGTACCTACGCTTCCGGCCCGTCTCAGAGGTGCCCCACTTGCCCTTGATGTGGCCCTGCCGCTCGAGACGGTGGAGCACGGGGTAGAGCATTCCATCGGTCCATTGCAGCTTCTCGCCGGAAAGCTCGCTCACACGCTTGAGGATCGCGTAGCCATAGGAATCACCCTCGGCCAGAATGGCGAGAACCAACGGGGCGGCGGAGGCGGCGACCAAGTCTTTGTTGATGTCCATGGTCTCTTATGCAT
>JBOHSC010000036.1:0-19820 GCA_050733115.1 Gemmatimonadales bacterium | reverse complement strand
ACGTAAAGGGCTGCCGCTGCGAGGGTCCAGTCGAGGGCCGGGACGAGGAGCTGCGCGCCGACGATGGCGGGGTACGGGGTCGGCAGGCTCCACGCGCCGATCCTGATCGGGCCCGGCTGGACGAAGGTCCACGCGCAGTATGCCGCGACCAGCGCCAGCTCCACGGCGCCGAGCGGGCGGAGAGAAGCGATTGGCAGACGCAGCACCGCGGCGGTCCCCGCCGGCTCAGCCAGGAACACGATGCCGCTCAGCAGCATCATCCCCAGGACAAACGAGAAGGAGACGAATCCAACCGCCCGAGCAATCTCGGTACTCGACAGTCCCCAGGACGACCAGAGCCGGAAGCGAACCGCCCCACCCGTGAGGAGGGGAAATCCGAGCATCTGGCTGAAGGCATACGAGATGAACGATGCGAAGACAGTCCGGCGTAACGGAAGTGGTCGGCCGATATAGCTCAGGGCCATCGCGTCCTAGCCGGGCAATGTGGCGTATGCGAGAATCGTGAAGGCCAGGGCGGCGCCCAGCCGCGCAGGAGCCACGTCGGCCACCGACCGCATGATGCCGCGGTAGGTTGAGGTGGCGAGTTCCCGATGCAGGAGCGCGACGGCGCCGCAGAACAATGCGGCCGCGATGTACGGCCACAACACCCGGAAGGAGGGCCATTTCCTGCGGAGAAGCAGATCACCCATGCTTCTTGAACCCCTGGCGAACCGCCGCCACCACGCTCCGACTCAGCGAGTCGACCGCCTCCTCGGCATTGTCGACCGGTGCAGCCACGGGCCCAACCGCGACCAGCACCGTGCCGTCATTCGCGTTGGTAATCTCCGCCTGGAACGAAATGCGGTTTTCCGATCTGAAATAGGACCCCGACACAAGCGTACCCGCATTCGTCTCCTCTGCGAGTCGATATAGACGTGCCGGATCGTCGAGGGAATCGACCTGAAGTCCTGTTGTAAGGCGGGACGGTATGATCGTAGCGGAAGCGACGACGTCGATGCCCGGGTCCCCCGCCAATGAGGCCGTAAGCCGATCGGCCGCAAACCTGCCGAGGTAGGCGAGCGTGCTGTCGCCCGTTTCGTTGCTCAGCCGAGCCACTACAAGTCTGCGCAGATCGAGGCGCTGGTGCGCGGTGCCATAAAAGGCAACTGCCGTGAGACCGGCGACTACCAGCAGCGCTCCTGGCCAGCCGATCAGAGATCGCGCCCTCGGACGTCGATTGATGGAGGGATTGGCCTGCGACGACCGAAGCGCGACCAGAAAGGATGTCACGGTGGGGAATCGATCCACCGGGTCGGCAGCGAGCGCCCGGTCCACGATTGCGGCGAGATACGCCGGCGTCTCGGCCCGCAGCTCGAGTAACGAGCGCGGCGACTCCCGGAAGCGACGGGCCAGCACCGCGCGTGCACTGTCCCCCGTGAATGGCGGGGTACCGGCGAGCATCTCGTACAGCACGCACCCAAGGCTGTAGATGTCGGTGCGTCCATCCAGGTCTCGCTCGCCACTCGCCTGTTCGGGGCTGACGTACTCGGCCGTGCCGACTACGAGCCCCTGCGCGGTCAACCGTCCCTGAGGGGCGGGGCTCTCAGCGCCCTGGCTCAGCGCGCGCGCCACCCCGAAATCGGCTACGAGCGCGTGCCCGGCTTGAAGCAGGATGTTCTCGGGCTTGATATCGCGGTGCAGAATGCCTCGTGCATGAGCAAACTCGAGTGCCTCGCCTACCTCGCCGGCAATCTGGATTGCCTCCTCGATCTCGAGCCGGGGCTCACGACTCAATCGCCGTCTCAGAGATTCACCCTCGATATAGGGCATGAGAAAAAACGGAGCGC
This sequence comes from Gemmatimonadales bacterium, assembly GCA_050733115.1. Lineage (GTDB taxonomy): Bacteria > Gemmatimonadota > Gemmatimonadetes > Gemmatimonadales > GWC2-71-9 > CAVVWJ01. The sequence continues at coordinate 17,994 of JBOHSC010000036.1, read as the reverse complement.
CGTCCACTGCTCCCGAGTCGTAGATGGGGACTATGTGAGGGTGGGCAAGCGGGGAGACCAGCATGATCTCGCGAAGAAAACGCTCGGTGCCCGATGGAATTCCGGGAAGCAGTACTTTCACCGCCAGAAGGCGATCGTGCCGAAGGTCACGAGCGAGGTAAACGACCGACATGCCACCGCGGCCCAACTCGCGATCCAGCGCGATCGAGCGGCGGGCAAGCTCCTCGCGGAGGCGGTCTGGGCCCGCGGGTGATGCCATGTCTAGAAGGTACCACGTCGCGTTGCCGACGGCGACGCAACCTGGTGGTGGGAGGGCAAGTGCTTGCCCGGGAGCCGATACGAGGGCGCGCGATGCTCCAGACGCTTCCTCGCGAGAGAGGTTCGCATGGCTGCCTTCCTCGGGACCGGTCGGCGCGAGACGTGAACTGCCTCGTACCTCAAGGCACCTTCCAAGCCATGTCGGAACCTGCTGGTGGGAGAGGACTTGCTGGTTTACCGGAAGGGTTGCCAATGCGAAATCGACATCGGCCTTATGCCGAAGCAGCAGTGCGTCGATTGAGGAGCGCGATGGGGCTCGCGCGGCAACAGCGTCAGGCGCTCAGCCGCAGCGGATTCGAGTGCGCTTCCCGCATCACCGCGTGCCGATTCAGCTTCTTGGTTGACGGTCGGCGATTCTAACGCGTTGACAATGCTGGCTACTGATTGTGGAACGGACCTTGCCCGCTGTATCCTCACCTGACTTGGGAGATGCAATGGAGCGGACCACGTCCGGCGCACAGCGACCCCAACGGGGGCCCACCATGCGGATGATCTGGGCGATCATCAGCTTGGTCCTGACCGGGACCATGATCGGCGTGGCATGGGTCACTCGCGCGCGTGTGGTGGAGGCGGTCCGTGACCTGGATCGGAGCCAGGGCGAGGTGCTGCTGGCGTCGATCCGGGAAACCCTGCGCAACATTCCGGGACCACCCGACCGCTCCGGCCTCGATTCCCTCCTTGTTCGCCATGCCAATGACGGCCTCAAGTCGGTCGCGTTCTTCGGCTCCGATGACCGACTGATTGCGAGCGCGGGAACGGCCTCGGGTCAGGGAGCTGTGAATCTGCATCCATCTGGTAGCGAACCTCTCCCGGTGACGACCGCGGGTGGACCCATTCGCCTGCTCGGTTTCTTTCGGCCGACCATGGATTCAGCCGGGGTGGGTCCGGTCTGGGCGCCGGGGTCGCCAGCTCCGGACTGGAGGGGCAAAGGCGGCCACGCCCAAGGCCGCCGCCAAGACGGTCATCGCATCGAAGCTCGCCCGCTGCCAGTAGCCACTCCCCAGATGAAGCCACGTGCCGAATTCATCAAAAGTTAGGGCGAGCGCGACCCCGTAAAGCCAGGCCGCGGCACCGAGGGCCGGCGGGCGCCAGGGGAACCAGGAGCAAGACGGCCCCCAACCCCGCGAGAAGGAAGATGCCGTAATTCAGGTGACCCACTGCCATTCATGGTGTCACGGATCTCCCCGACTCGAGCGGGGGCAGCAGGCGCTGGAGGCTGGTCGGCTGTCGGCGCCGTGCATCCCGCATCGCTGAAGCTGTGGATTCCACTCGTCGCCACCGAGTCCAGGATAGCATGTATGTTACTGCCCATGTCCGCCGAGCCGTCCCGGTTTCACGAGTCCAACCTCTGGTCCACCCCGATCCGCGACCTCGGCCTCACCATCGAGGGAACTCGCCTGGAGCCGCTCCTGGCCGAGTTCCGCGAGGAGCTGCGCCGGATCGGGCTGACCCGGGTGCGGCCCAGCTTCTACCTCTCGACCGAGTGGGGCGTTCCCTTCGAGACGGTGGCCATCGCCATCCCTTTCTACCTGGCCCGGCCCGACCTGACCGCGCTCCACGTCGAAAGGACCGGCCATCTCGAGGGCTTTGACCAGAGCGACATCCTCCGCTACCTGCGGCACGAGATGGGGCACGTGGTCAACTACGCCTACCGGCTCTACGACGACGAGGAATGGGTCAAGCAGTTCGGCTCGATCACGCAGCCGTACAGCGAAGAGTACCGACCCGAGCCGTTCTCCCGGCGATACGTGAGACACCTCCCGGGATGGTATGCCCAGAAGCATCCCGACGAGGACTGGGCGGAGACCTTCGCGGTGTGGATGACCCCGGGACTCGACTGGCGGGCGGAGTATGGGGCCTGGCCGGTGGCGGCGGCCAAGCTGGCGTTCTGCGAGCGGACGATCCAGCGGCTGATCGAGCACGATCCGGTGGTTACCGACGCCTCGCTCGATGAGGACGTGGGCGAGATCGAGTACTCACTCGACCAGTATTACCGCGACGACCCCGCCCTCCTCGGCGACCTGCCGCCGGGACTCGACGGTGCGCTGCGCGCGATCTTCGAAGACCTGGGAAATGGCAACGGCGATTCGTCAGATGGGACGCTCGCGCCTGCCTCGGCGCTGATCCGCCGACTGGAGCCCGAGCTGCTGACGAACGTGTTCCGCTGGACGGGGCACTTTCCCGAGCGGACGAGGGCGCTGCTCCGCTATCTGGCGGATCGCGCGGCACAGCTGCACCAGGGTTACCCCGCTTCACGCGAGACCACCGCCGTCGTGGCCATCACGACGCTCGTAACCGGTCTGACGATGAACCACGTGCAGCGCGGCAGCTATTTGCCGTAGCGCTCGAGGGCGAGGTTGACGATCCGTTCGATCAGGCGGGGATAATCCATCCCCATGGCCCTGGCGGCCATGGCGAATTCGCTGGAGCGTTCGAGGTAGCAGCTCGCGTTGACCTCGAGGACGTAGATCTCCCCCGTATCGGTGAGACGGAGATCGACCCGGCCGTAGTCACGCACACGCAGCGCACGGAAAGCGTCGACCGCTACTTTCTGAAGCCGTGCGCGAAGTTCGTCGGGCAGATTGGCCAGCACCGACTTTGTGCCCTTGTACTCCTTGCTTCGCTCGTCCCACTTGGCCTTGCTGTCCATGACCTTGGGGACTCCCTCCGGAAAGCCGGTAAAATCCACCTCGATGGGGGGCAGCGCCTTGGCCTGGGAGTTTCCCAGCACCCCGACGTAGAACTCTCTCCCTTCGATGTATTCCTCGGCGAGCGCCGAGTCGTTCAGCTCTTTCCGAATGGCCACGACCCGTTCCATCAGCGCCACCGCATCGTGCACCAGCGACTTGCCCCCGATGCCGAGCGATGAGTCGGAGCGAAGCGGCTTGACGAAGAGCGGCATCCGCAGGTTGCCGCCGGTCTCGAAGGCGGCCTCGCGCGAGAACACCGCAAACCGCGGATAGAGGATTTCCTCGAACGCGAGCAGCTTCTTGGTGAGGCCCTTGTCCTGGCTGAGGTAGAGCTCGCCGGGACCGCTGCCGGTATGCCTGAGGCCGAGGAGATCGAGCAGGCCGGTGACGGGGATGTCGCCGAAGACGTTGTCCCCGAACATCTCCATGATGTTGAAGACGAGCTCGGGCTTCCGGCGGGAGAGTCCGCTGATGAGACGTTTGACGTCCCCATGGACCCCGAGGACGGAGACCCTGTGGCCGAGCCCCCGGAGCGTTCGGGCCACCTGAGGAACGACCGGGTCGTATTCCTTGGAGTTTTCGTCTTCGCTGTCGAGGTAGGTCAGAACGGTGATCTTCATGCGCGCTCCTCCAGGGACCTCGCGCTAATCGGCGAGATCCATGCCCCACCGGGCGAGAGAGACCGGCAATCCCCCGTACCTCAGCAACGTGTCGTGAAATCTCTTGATCGAGTATTCCTCCCCGGCGACGTCGCGATAGGCTTCGCGCAGCCTCAGGATTTCCCGCCGTCCAACGGCATAGCAGAGCTGATAGGTCGGCCACGCGCAATACCGGCGAACCTCGGCCTCGGCGCTCGACCGCTCGATCGGCAGATGCTCAACCATGTAATCGACCGCTTCCGCGGGCGCCATCCCGCGAGTGTGAAGCCCGACGTCGAGTACCACCCGGACCGCTCGCCAGAGGAGGTTCACCAGGCGGAACAGCCGCTCTTCCACAGTAGCGTAGTACTCGGCCGCTTCCTCCATGAGCTGCTCACAGTAGAGCGCCCACCCCTCGACCATGATCGGGGTCCAGACGTGGCGGCGGACTTCGGAGGCAAGCTCCTGCGCGGTGACCAGCTGCAGATGGTGCCCCGGATACGCCTCGTGCACGACCATGGCGGGAATGGCGTACCGGCAGTGTCCCCGGAGCTGTTGCACGTAGACCTCGGCCGGAAGCGTCGGGTCGGGCCGAGTGACGTAGAAGCGGCCGTGCTGATCGGGCAGGTAGATGGGCGGCGGCTCATAGGCGGCGAAAGGGACGAGCGAGACGAGGAACGCGGGTGTGGGAACGACGTCCACCGGATCCAACGGGACCGAGACGAGGTGGCGGTCGCGCACCAGCCGATGGGCCCGGTCGAGCTCCCGCCGGTAGACGTCGAGCACGTCGCCCTCCGGAGCATCGCCGCGCAGCCGATCGACCAGCTCGCGCCAGGGTGTGCTGCCCAGCTCGGCGGCCAAAGAGGCAAGCCGCTCCTCGGTTTCTTCCTGCAGGTGGAGACCATAGCGCCAGAGCTCGGGCGCGCTGGCGACGAGCGCGTGCTCGTAGTGCAGACGGCGACTGAACTGGTCCTCGCCAACCGCGAACGCCAGCGGATCGGGGTTGGGCTCGATGTCGTCTCGCAGCGCAACGCCGAAGCGCGTCAGTGATTCGAGGGCCCTGGTGCCGGCCGCCTGCAGCCGCTCACGGAGCGATGGATCTTCGTCGGCCATCGCGGCAGTCACCTGCGCTATGAGCTGCCCGCCGCCACCGAGCATGATGAGCGCCGCATCGATGAACACCGACGGCGGCTCGTCGAGCGTCGCGCGCGCGGTCTCAAGAAAGGCGGGCACCGCCTCGAGCCGCTCGAGCACCGGGGTGGCGCGGTTGGCGGCGGCGGCGGAGTACCGGGAGAGAACGGCGTAGAGTGCCTGGAAGAGATGGGAGAGCCAGTAGGAGGGGTTGCGCACATTGGGGCGCTCGTGCTCCCACCTGTACATAGTGCTCCGGATCTCGCCGAGGAGCGCGGTGCGGTCGATCTCGTCTTCGAGATCCTCCGTGTCGAGCTCTTCCATTGCCCCGGCCACCGATTTGAGCGCCGCCAGATAGACGCGCACCGTGTCCGCGTCGAAACTTCCCAGTCGCCCGTCGTGCGTGACCAGGCCGGCGGCGCTGGCGGCGGCCGGATCGAAGTGGTACTTGAGGTCCAGGTAGGACCGGCAGAGATCGTCGACGGTAGGCATCAGCTCGCCGCGGCCACCTCGGAATGGTCGCCCAGTGTCGCGCTCCCCTTGAGCCCTTCGACCACCACCGAATCTCCGAGCATTGCCCCGTCGAGGTCGACATTCGTGAGCACCGCTTCGCGTCCCACGATCGTGTTGGCCACGCGGCTGTCGGAGATGCGGGTGCCCCGCTCGACGGAGACGTTCGGGCCGATCACGCTCCGTTCGATCGTCACGCCGTCCTCGATGTAGACCGGGTCGTTGATCGTCACGCCGGGAAAGTCCACCCGCCGCGCCGCCCCGTTCCTCAGCAGGATCGCGTTGGTGTCGAGCAGCGCGTCGAGCTTGCCGCAGTCGTACCACCCTCCGACCTCGGCGGCGAGAATCTTCTTGCCGTGCTCGATCATCCATTGGAATGCATCGGTGAGGAAATACTCACCCTGGTTCTTCGGCTGCGCCAGGACATGGTCGATGCCCTGCCAGAGGCTGTCCACCGCCCTGATGTAATAGAGCCCGATGTTGGCAAGCTTGGACACCGGCGTCCTGGGCTTCTCGACGATCTTCGTCATGTAGCCCTTCTCGTCGGTGACCACCACGCCGAACCGCTGATAGTCCTCGACTTCCTTGGCCCAGATGATGCCGTCCGCGTCGGTCCGGTTGATCAGCGTGAGGTCGGCCTCGAATACGGTATCCACGAAGATGATCAACACCGGCTCGTGGACGTGCGGGCGCGCGAGATTCACCGCCCCGGCGGTGCCGTCCTGCACCCGCTGCTCGATGAAGCGGGACGGAATCTTGTATCGGGCCCGGGCGTACGCTTCTACCTGCTGCTTCAGGTGGCCGGTAATGAAGATGAGCTCGCTGACGTCGAGGCCCTCGAGCCGGTCCATGACCCAGTCCATCACCGGCCGTCCCGCGACCTTGAGCATCGGCTTGGGAACGAGATGCGTGTGGGGACGGAGGCGGGTCCCCTTGCCGGCGAGCGGAATGATCACTTGCATGTCAGCTTCTCCCGTAGCGGTCCTGAAGGCGGACGAGATCGTCGAGCTCGGGGGTGGATGCCTCGAGGATGTCGCTGTCCACCACGGCCTCGATCTGGTGGACGAGCTTGGGCGGTATGTGAACGCTCTGCCCGGCAGAGAACCGGCGCTCGACGAGGTCCGAATCGGGCCCCGTGCGCAGGATCAATTCCCCGGCCAGCACGTGCATCGTCTCGTCCTTGCGATTGTGATACTGCAGACTCAGAACGTGGCCGGCCTTGACGTGCAGGATCTTGCCGACGTACCGATCGGTGCGGGCCCAGATGAGCTCGTGGCCCCACGGCTTGTCGATCCGGTACGGCACCTCGGGCACTGATCCTCCTTCGACGCGAGCGGATGCAGCGTAAGGGGTGGCGAAATATAGGCGGACACCGCACGATGGGCAGTCGTCATCATTACCTTTCTGGTCGACGCAACCCGCGAAGTCCATATCCGAGGCATTCGCCATCAAGTCCGCAACGCCGCACCGATTCCTCTCCAGGTTCCTCCAGCGCAGCCGTGACGGGCGCGAGGAGCTGCTCACCGGCCCGATCCGGGGTGAGTTGCTCGGCGCCGAGCATCTCGGCGACCGCGCCCGCGCGGTTGCGGCGGGCCAGCGCCTGGCCCGCGTTGGAAAGAAGGGCCGTCATCCCGCCCTGCTCGCGCGGCTCAACGAGACTCGCCGCATTCTCGACGATGCCCACGACCGGCTCGCCGCCGCGGCCGCCCGGAATCTTGACGTCGGTCCCGCCGGGGAATGGTTCCTCGACAACTTTCATATCGTGCAGGAGCACATTCATGAGGTACGCGAAAGCCTGCCCCGCGGATACTACCAGGAGTTGCCCGAGCTCGCCGGCGGCGGGCTCTCCGGTTACCCGAGAGTGTACGAGCTCGCGATCACGCTGATCTCGCATACCGAAGGGCGCATCGATCTCGAGAACGTCGATCTCTTCGTGGAGGCGTTTCAGCGGGTCTCGCCGCTCTCGATCGGCGAGTTGTGGGCGGTGCCGGCCATGCTCCGGCTCGGGCTGATCGAGAGCGTCCGCCGGATGGCGCTCCGCACGGTCCAGCGCCTCGATGAAATCGAGTTGGCCGACGAGTGGGCCGAGCGGATCCTCACCGCCAGCGAGCAGGGGGCCTCCGCACTCGGCCGCGCGCTCGATGCCTTCGTGTCCGACCCGCCGTCGCTCACCGCCATCTTCGTTTCCCGGTTCCTCCAGCAGATTCGACTGTCGCGCGGCGCGTTCCCCCCGCTGGTGTGGCTGGAGCGGTGGATCGCCGATGAGGCGCTCAACGCGGAAGATGCCTCCGCACGGTCCACCCAGCGCCTGGCGCTCACCCACATCATGATGGCCAACAGCATCACCAGCCTTCGCGCCATTGCGCTGCGTGACTGGCGGACCTTCGTGGAGCGGCAGAGCGCCATGGAGGCGGTGCTGCGCGAGGATCCTTCGGGGCACTATGAGCGGATGACCTTCACCACCCGCGACCACTATCGCCACGTCGTGGAGCGGACGGCCAAGCGGACAGGGCTCCGCGAGGACGTCGCCGCCGCCAGAGCGGTGGACCTGGCTCGGCGCGCGACCAGCGTGGATGCCGACGACCGACGCCGCGGCCACGTGGGATTCTACCTGGTGGACGAGGGACTGGCGGAGCTCGAGCGAATCACCGGCTACCGGGCCACTCCGCGCGAGATAGCGCACCGCTGGGTGCTGCGTCATCCGAATGTCGTCTTCGTGGGCGGAATCGCTCTCGGGACGGTCGTGGCGCTCGCCCTCCTCTTCTGGCTGGCGGGTCCGGCGGCCCGCCCGGCGTGGCTCGCGGTGCTGCTCTTCGCGCTGATCCCCGCCAACGACATCGCCGTGAGCGTCCTCAATCAGCTGGTCACGGCATTCCTGCCGCCAAGGGTGCTCCCGAAGCTCGACCTCCGCCGGCACGGCGTTCCACCCGAGTACCGCACCGCCGTCGTCATCCCGACGCTGTTCGGCAGCGTCGAGGCGGTGCACGAGGCGCTCGAAAATCTCGAAGTCCAGTTTCTGGCCAACCGCGAAGCCCATCTGCACTTCGCCGTACTGAGCGATTTCACCGACGCTACCACCGAAACCTCCGAAACCGATGCCTCCATCGTCGAGGCCGCCGCCGAAGGGGTACGCGCGCTCAACCGCCGCTACGCCGCGACCACCGAGGACGCCTTCTATCTCTTTCACCGACCTCGCCGCTGGAACCCGCAGCAGGGGGTCTGGATGGGCTGGGAGCGGAAGCGCGGCAAGCTCGCCGAGTTCAACCGGTTCGTCCGCGGCGCCGGCGACGGCGCCTTCTCGGTGACGGTGGGCAACCTCGAGCCGCTCCAGCACGTGCGCTACGTCATCACGCTCGACGCCGATACCGTGCTCCCACCCGACGCGGCGCCGCTCCTCGTCGGCACCCTCGCGCATCCGCTCAACCGGCCCTTGCACGATCCGGTGGACGGGCGTGTGGTGCGCGGCTACGGCATTCTCCAGCCGCGGGTGGGCGTGTCGCTGCCGAGCGCCAACCGCTCGCTCTTCTCGGCAATCCATTCGGGACACCCCGGCGTCGATCCGTATACCACGGCCGTCTCCGACGTCTATCAGGACCTCTATGGCGAAGGGAGCTTCACCGGCAAGGGGATCTACGACGTCGAAGCCTTCGAGCGTGCCACCGCGGGACGCTTTCCCGAGAACACACTCCTGTCGCATGATCTCATCGAGGGAAGTTACGCCCGCGCCGGGCTCGTCACCGACATCAACGTGTACGACGACTACCCGGCGCGCTATCTCACCTTCACCCGGCGCAAGCATCGATGGATCCGTGGCGACTGGCAGCTTCTCGGGTGGCTGCGCTCCCGCGTGCCTGGTCCGGACGGCCCGGAGCGAAACCGGCTGCCGCTGCTCTCCCGCTGGAAGATCCTCGACAACCTGCGGCGCAGCACCGTCGAGATGGCGCAGCTCTCCTTCCTCGTGGCCGGGTGGACGGTGCTCCCCGGCTCGCCGCTCCGCTGGACCCTCCTCGGCGTGCTGGCGATCGCCGCGCCCTGGATCACCTCGCTCCTGCTGGCCCTTCTCCGGCCGCCGCTCGACAAGTCATGGCGGGCGTACTACGCCACGGTAGGCCAGGACGCGGTGACGAGCGCGGAGCAGGTGGCTCTCGCGATCATTTTCCTGCCGCACCAGGCATGGGTCTCCGCCGATGCCATCCTGCGAACGCTCTGGCGCCTCTGGGTCACCAGGCGCTCCCTCCTCGAATGGCAGACCGCGTCGCAGACCGAGCGCATGTCGGGCGCGTCGAGCGCCGCGTGGAATACCATGTGGCCGGCGGTGGCGCTCGCGGCGGCGATCCTGTGCCTGGTGCTCCGAGTCTGGTGGCCGCCCGACTCGAGCGACCGGTTCGTCGAGCTCGGCGTGGCCGTGCTGCCACTGGCCGCCCTGTGGATGATCTCGCCCGCCCTCGCCAACGCGCTGAGCGCGCCCGCTTTGCGGCGCGAGCGACGACTGCCGCCGGCACGGCGCGATGACGCGCTCCGCTACGCGCTGCTCCACTGGCACTACTTCGATCGTCACGTCACCCACGAGACCAACGGCCTCGTGCCGGACAACGTTCAGGAAGACCCCTCGCCCGTGGTGGCGATGCGCACGTCGCCCACCAACATCGGGCTCCAGCTCCTCGCCACGGTGAGCGCGTGCGACCTCGGGTTCATCACCATCGAAGACATGACCGAAAGATTGGAGCTCGCCTTCCGGGCGCTCGAACGGATGCGCCGGTTCCGGGGACACTTCTACAACTGGTACGACCTCGTCGACCTCCACGTCCTCGAGCCGGCATACATCTCGACCGTGGACAGCGGCAATCTCGCCGGCCACCTGATCGCGCTGCGGCAGGCCTGCCTCGAGCTCCAGCGGCAGACACCGTCCTCCTCCGGGGTATGGCGTGCGCTGGACACCGGGCTGGCGATCGCCGCCGAGCAGCTGAACGTCTTCGCCTCGGCGGCCCCCCTCGAGTCGCCGGTGCTGGCTCGTGCGGTGCCGGCGGCGAGGGCGCACCTGCGCGATGCGCGCGCCACCGTCGCGATGGCGAGCGTGCTTGGCTCGCAGCCTTCGTTCGCGAGTGCCGCCCGCCACCTCGGGCTCGCCGCCGAGGCGCTCGCCGACGATGCTTCGCCGGCCACGGAGTGGATCGAGTGGTGCGCCGCGCTCATCGCAGACCACGAACGACTCGACCCCAGGCCACCGGCCGAAACCGACCTGGGCTCGCGCCTCGAGGCGATCGCCGAGCGCGCCTACGACTACGCCATGGAGATGGATTTTCGCTTCCTCTTCGAGGAGAGCAGGAAGCTCTTCGCGATCGGGTATCAGCAGGCCACCCACTCCCTCGACGTCTCCTACTACGACCTGCTGGCCTCCGAGGCGCGGCTCGCGAGCTTCGTGGCGGTGGCCAAGGGCGATGTACCCGTCGATCACTGGTTCCGCCTGGGCCGGACGCTCACCCGCGCCGCCGGCGAAACCGCACTGGTGTCGTGGAGCGGGAGCATGTTCGAATACCTGATGCCGGCGCTGGTGATGCAGTCGTTCCCGTACACCTTGCTCGACCAGACCTACCGAGGCGCCGTCCGCCGCCACATCGCGCACGGCGCCGAGCACGGCGTGCCGTGGGGTGTGAGCGAGAGCGCATACAACGTCCGCGACCGGCATCTGACCTATCAGTACCGGGCCTTCGGTGTGCCCGACCTGGCCCTGAAACGCGGCCTCGGTCGCGATCTGGTCATCGCGCCCTACGCCTCGGCGCTAGCGGTGCTGGTCGATCCCCACAGGGCGCTCGTCAATCTCGGGGCGTTGGAGCAGCGCGGCGCGCTCGGTCCCTTCGGCTTCCGCGACGCCCTCGACTACACCCGGCCGAATCCCGGGCAGTACTACGCGGTCGTCGGGACGTACATGGCGCACCATGTTGGGATGGGGCTCGTCGCCCTGGCCGGCGCGCTCCAGGGACAGGTATGGCAGCGGCGCTTCCATGCCGACCCGATCGTGCGTTCCGCCGAGCTGCTGCTGCACGAGCGGCTGCCACGCCGGCTGGTGCTCCAGGAGCCTCAGTCCGTGCGCGCCGACGAAGCGCTGCCGGACCCCGAGGTCGAGCGCCCTGCCGTGCGCGACCTCGATACCGCTGATACCCCGCAGCCACGCGTCGCGCTGCTCGGCCACCTGCCCTACACGATCATGGTGACTAACGGCGGCGCGGGCTATAGTCGATACGAGGAGCTGGCGGTGACGCGCTGGCGCGCCGACGGGACCCGCGACCACATCGGCCAGTTCTGTTATGTGAAGGACATCACGCATGGGCACGCCTGGTCGGCGTCGCATCAGCCGATGTGCGTCCCCGCCGACCGCTATCGCGCGCTGCTCGCCACCGACCGCGTCACCTTCGAGCGCGCCGACGGCGACATCGAGACCCGCACCGAGATCGCCGTCGTACCCGCCGATGCCGCCGAAGTCCGGCGGGTGACCGTCACCAACATGGGTGACGAGACCCGGGAGATCGAGGTCACGAGCTATGGCGAGATCGTGCTCGCCACACCCGATGCCGATCGGGCTCATCCCGCCTTCGCCAATCTCTTCGTGGAAACCGAATGGCACGAATGGTGTACCGCGGTCACCGCCACCAGGCGCCCGCGCTCGGCGACGGAGCGGGCCGTCTGGGCCGTGCATGTGGTCGCCACTGACAAAGAGCGGGTGGGTCCGGTGAGCTGCGAAACCGATCGCGCCCGTTTTCTCGGCCGGGGACGCAGCACGCGCGATCCGATGACACTCGAGTCGGACGGGATTCTGAGCGGGACCACCGGGGCGGTGCTCGATCCGATCTTCGCGCTGCGCGCACGGGTCCGGCTCCGCCCCGGGCAGTCGGCGACGGTGGCGTTCACGACGCTGGTTGCCGATACCCGCGAGCGGGCCTTCGAGCTGGCGGACCGCTACCACGACCCGCACGCCGCTCAGCGCGCCCTCGATCTCGCCTGGACCGCCACCCAGGTCGAGCTCCGCGGCCTCGGCCTGACGCCAGCCGATGCCTCGATCTTCCAGGAGCTGGCCGGCCACCTCTTCTTCTCCAACCCCGCCATCCGCGCGCCGCAGGAAAATCTGCGGCGAAATCGCGGCTCGCGCCAGCAGCTCTGGGCCAACGGCGTATCGGGCGACTGGCCGATCGTACTCGCGACGATCGATTCGAAGGCCGGCCTCCCGACGCTCCGGCAACTGCTCGCGGCCCACCGGTACTGGCGCCGGAGGGGAATGACGGTGGACGTGGTGGTGGTGAACTCTCAGCAGACCAGCTACCTCCAGGAGCTGCACGACGAGATCGTCGCCGCCGTGTATTCGTTCGCGGGATCAGGGTCACTCGACCAGTCGGGCGGGATATTCGTCCGGCGCCGCGATCTCCTCGGCCCGGACGACCTGCTCATGCTGCGGGCGACGGCGCGAGTTCACATCCCCTGCGAAGGCCGGTCGCTGGGCCGGGTTCTCGAGGCTATCGAGAGCCCCGACGCGTTCGATCTCCTCGACGAACCACCGACTCCGCCTGAGCCACCCGTCACGCCGTTCCTGGAGCGACGAGCGCCGAGCCGCCGGCCCGAACGCATTGCCGACTCGCGGAAGCCGGAGCCGGCGCCACTCGCGTTCGACAACGGTTACGGTGGCATCACCGCAGAGGGCGACTACTTGATCCGCGTGGAGCCAGCGCGGGTGCCGCCCGCCCCGTGGACCAACGTGATCGCCAACCCTCGTGGCGGTTTCATCGTGAGCGAGCGCGGCGCCGGATTCACCTGGGCGCAGAACAGCTACCTCTTTAGGCTTACGCCCTGGCACAACGACCCGGTGAGCGACCCCGTCACCGAGGCGATCTACCTGCGCGACGACGAGAGCGACGAGATCTGGAGTGCCACACCCGCCCCCGTCCGCCACGCCGCCAGGTTCATCGTGCGCCACTCCGCCGGCACCTCGTCCTTCCATCAGGAGTACGCGAAGATCGCCACCGAGCTCACTCTCGGGCTCGCCGGCCAAGAGCCGGTGAAGGTTTCGATCCTCCGCCTCACCAACAACGATCGCAGGCAGCGTCGGCTCACACTCACCGCGTACGCGGAGTGGTCACTCGGCGTTCAGCGCGAGCACACACAACACCAGGTGTGCACCAGCTCCGAGGCAAAGCACCAGGCGATTTTCGCCCGAAACCACTTCGATCCGGAGTACGCCGGCCTCGTCGCCTTCCAGGCCGTGAGCGAGCCGGTGGCATGGTATACCGCCGATCGGAGGGAGTTCCTGGGGCGTAATGGCACGACGGCCGATCCGGCGGCTCTGCACCGCGGCAGGCTGGAAGGTGCCACGGGCGGCGGCCTCGATCCGTGCGCCGCGCAACAGATCATCCTCGAGCTTGCGCCCGGTGAGTCGCGGGAGGTCGTCGTCATCCTCGGTGCCGTCACCGGGGAAGACGAGGCACGCCGCGTGGTGGCCGAGTACCGGGACGTGCGCCGGGCAAAGGCGGCTGTCGAGCGCTCGGCTGCCGCCTGGGCGGAGCGACTCTCCGTGATTCAGGTGAAGACGCCTGACCCGGCGTTCGACGTGATGCTCAACCGCTGGACGCTGTACCAGGCGCTGGCCTGCCGCATGTGGGCGCGCTCAGGGCTATATCAGAGTAGCGGCGCCTACGGCTTCCGCGACCAGCTGCAAGACGTGATGGCGTTCGTCTACGCCGAGCCGGGCGTTGCCCGCGAGCACATCGTGCGCGCCGCCGGCCGCCAGTTTCCGGAAGGAGACGTCCAGCACTGGTGGCACCCTCAGAGCGGGCGTGGCGTGCGGACGAAGTTTTCCGACGACCTCGCCTGGCTCCCCTACGTGGTAGACCACTACGTGCGCGTGACCGGCGACCGCTCGGTGCTCGACGAGCGCGCCCCGTTCATCTCCATGCGTCTCCTCGAGACGCACGAGCACGAGCTCTACGACCTGCCTCGCGTCACCGACGAGTACGCCACGGTCTACGAGCATTGCCTCCGTGCGCTGCGGAAGGCGTGCACCACCGGTGCGCACGGTCTGCCGCTGATGGGCATCGGCGACTGGAACGACGGGATGAATCGCGTCGGGGTGGAGGGGAAAGGGGAGAGCGTGTGGCTGGCGTGGTTCCTGGTGCGGACGCTCCGGTTGTTTGCCGATCATGCCGAGGCACGAGGAGACGTTGGCGCGGCGACGGAGATGCGCTCGCAGTCCGATGCCTACGTCGCGGCCGTGGAAAAGAATGCCTGGGACGGCACATGGTACCGCCGCGCCTATTTCGATGACGGCACCCCGCTGGGCACCGCGAGCGCTCTGGAGTGCCGCATCGATTCGATCGCGCAGAGCTGGAGCGTCATCTCCGGTGCCGCTGATCCCGAGCGGCAGCGCCTCGCCATGCGGTCACTGGAGGACAATCTGGTGCGCGAGGATGCCCGGTTGCTGATGCTCCTCACTCCCCCCTTCGACATCACCTCACTCGACCCCGGCTACATCAAGGGGTACCTGCCCGGTGTGCGTGAGAACGGCGCGCAGTACACCCACGCGGCGCTGTGGGCCGTCCTCGCGACGGCCATGCGCCGTTACGGCGACCGGGCCTTCCAGCTCTACCAGATGATCAACCCGCTCAGCCACGCCGCGTCGCCGGAGCAGATCGAGACCTACAAGGTGGAGCCGTATGTCGTCGCGGCCGACGTCTACACCGCGGCGGGACAGCTCGGGCGCGGAGGATGGACATGGTACACCGGTTCGGCGAGCTGGATGTACCGCGCCGGGCTGGAGTCGATACTCGGTTTCAGGAAGCACGGCGACAAGCTGACCATCGATCCGTGCGTGCCGGTGGACTGGCGCGAGTACCGGATCGACTATCGCCACGGCCGCAGCGCCTACGCCATCGTCGTCGCCAATCCCGACGGTGGGGAGGGCGGGGTCGTGGAGGTGACACTGGACGGCATTGCGCTCGAGGGCGACACCATCCCGCTGATCGACGACGGCAACGCTCACTCCGTTCGGGTGCTTCGGAGTGCGCCACGTCCGTCTAGAGCCCGGGCTGGAAGCTGAACACCCAGCGGAACGCCACCCGGTCGTCTCCAAGCGCGCGGTCCTGGGCGAGCCCGGACCGGCTGACAAAGAGGGGCAGATCGAACCGCGTCACGAACCGGGTGTCGCCGATCCGGTGCTCCGCCCGCATTCCTACCCCCGCATCGCCGACGAAGCGGATCGGCTCGCCTGCGAGGGGCTCGGCCGATTGGCCGATCGCCCGTGCCGCGTCGGTGAATGCCGCCAGGGACACTCGATTGAAGAGACCCGCCTTCGGCCGCGTTACCACCGTACGCTCCAGCTCGAGGTTGAGCGCCACCACGGCAGCGGCTGAGATGCGGGAATCGAAGCCCCGAAGATCGGCGCCGCCGGGCACCTGATAGCGGAAGTCGTCTCCCACCAGCAACGCTCCCCGTGAGCGCAGGAATGGATTGTCGAGCTGCTCGAGCGGGTCGGCGCCTTGCAGATAGATCTGCCGCTGCTTCGGGGCCGCGCTCTCGCCACTCGCCACACCGCCGAAGAGTCGCGCCGCGAATGCGAGCTTCCCGCCGAGCGAACGATGGGCGGTTCCCTCGACCGTACCACGGAAGTAGAACGGGTCGAGGTCAGAGCGGCCGCTGGCGGCGAGTCCGCTGCGGTTGTATGCGAGCCCCCCGCCGATCGAGCTACTCGCGCCGAGCCGCCACCCTCCGCTCCGGGTCGATACTCCACTGGTGAGCGCCAGCTCGACGGTCCCCACGTTGTCGTAGTACCCGCGATCGAGATAGCGGAAGTCGTCGGGGTGCACCCACTGAAGGGTGACGCCGCTGGTCCAGATCGGGCCGAAACTCAGGTGCTCGCGGCGGGTGCGCTCGATCTTCGCGGTGAGGCCGTAGCGTCCCTCGACGTTGAAGACGTCGAGCGCCTGCGAGGTGCCGGGCGCTCGCAGGAGGACGGGGTTCTTGAGCCGAAACCTGAAATCGAGATCGTGTGCTCTGATATCGGAGCCCCATCCCGTGCTCCGGCTGATCCAGGTGGCGTTCTCCTCGAATCGCCCGAAGTAGTCGTCGCGGCTTCGCACCCCGATCGTCACGCCGCCGGCATCGTTGTACCAGACCGTCGGCTGGAACCCCACGGTGAGGTGGTCCCGGCGGCTCCGGGTGCTGAAGTAGGGATGGAAATAGATCTCACTCCCCGGTACCGGCGCGATGAGCTGCGACGGCGAGAAGCCGAGACGTTTTCGGTTGTTCAGCATGTTCCAGTCGTGGGCGCGGACTCGCGGATCGACCAGCACTTCGCGCGGCCTGGTCTTCGTTTCGATCTCGACCCACTCCCGTTCCGCGAGGCCGTCCGTGCGGCCGATCGCCGTGTCGCCCTGGGCCAGGATGGCCACCTCCACGGGAATCCTCCCGGGCGATTTGCGCCTCACTTCGACCCGCGTCACCCACGCCGAATCGGTCTGCCGGGTCTTCACCCGCCCCACGGCGTAGTCATAGAGGTCGATGTCGTGGAGCCACTGGGCGAATATCGTCGAGAGGTCCTGGCGCGACACCTCCTCGGCGATGAGACGAAAGGCCGCTTCGTCTACGTGCTTGAACTTCCAGCGCTCGTAGAAGGTGCGGAGGATCTGATGCATCGTCTGATCTCCCACCATGTACCGGAGCTGGTGGAAGAAGAGCTCCCCCCGGGTGTAGATCGCGATGTTGTACGAGGTGAAGTCGCGGTACGCCTCACTCACGAGGCTCGGCGGCTCCGAGAGGTCGTCGAGATCGAGCTGCAGGATCTCGGCTTCGTCACCGGAGTAGCTGCTCGGCTTCCCCATTACCTCCCAGAACCACGTGGTCTGGAAGCTGGTGAATCCCTCGTCGAGCCATCCCTCCCGCCACTCGTTGTTCGCCAGAAGTCCCATGGTGTAGTTGTGACCGAGCTCGTGGACGATGAGTCCCTGATCGGCGGAGCCGTCGTGGATCATCATGGGGAACTCGGTGCCGCCGCCTTCGATCCGGTGCACGTTGGTGATCTGGGGCCAGCCGAACGGCCCGTAGAGCTGATCGAGCCAGGCAAGCGCGGTCTGGGTGCGCTCCACTGCCACTCCCCCACCCCAACTCTTCTCATCGCCCGGCTGGTAGAGGACGTGCACGGCGACGTTGCCGAAATGGCCCCCCTCGTACCGGTAGTCGGGGTTCATGGACATGGCGAAGTGGTGCACCTTGTCCGCGTACCAGCGGATCTTCTTCCGCCCTGCCGTGGCACCGCCGCAGGCATCGGCGGGAGGGGTGCTCGCGCCGTAGTAGTCGCGCTGATACTCGACCGGCTGCTTCGGGCTCTGGTTGGCTCGCTCCCAGCCGGGATCCCCGCACACGGGCACTCCGGTAGCGCCCATGACCTGGTCGTCGGGAAGGTCGAGATCCACGAGGAAGGAGCCGAACTCGCCGTAGAACTCTCCCGCCGGATAGAGCGGATGTTCTTCCCAGCCGTACCGGTCGTAGACGACGACCTTCGGGTACCACTGCGCGAAGTCGAACCGACGCCCCTGCCGCCCCTGGCGGCGCGGTACGGTCGAGGGCCGGGCATCCCACTCCATCTCCACCGTCATCGAGTCGCCGGGCGCAAGCGGCTCAGGGAGTACGAAGCGGACGACGGTGCTGTCGGGGGCGAACGGGTAGATGGC
>JBOHSC010000035.1:0-3637 GCA_050733115.1 Gemmatimonadales bacterium | reverse complement strand
GTGCGGAGGTCGGTACCGGAGCCCTTAACCAGCAAGGCGTCCCCTACCTTTATAGAGGTGTTGCCGCCGCCGGGCTGGACGAGACGGGGCTCGCGGCCGAGGAGATGGGAGAGGTGAACCAGGCTGTCCAGGGGATCGGGGGTGGGTGTCATGGGGTGGAAAATGCGGGCGCCGGGCTCCCCGCGCGAGCCGCGGGGGGAGAGCGGCCTTACAGCATCGCCGTGAACCCGGCGCGTCAGAGGTACATGTAGCTCAGACCCCGCTCCTGCGCCCGGTTGATCGCCACCACCATCCCCGGCACCAGCACCACCCCCGGCAGCGTGTGAGCCAGCAGCTCGCTGCGCACCTCATCGGCTTTGCCGCCGGTGGCCTTCGCGAGGTTGGCCGACCAGAAGGCCAGCGCGTTATTGCAGAGGATGAAGACCACACCCCGCGCCTGCAGTGCCTCGATGGAGCTGTCCATGAACCCGAAGGCGAACTGGTCTCCCGCCTTCGGATGCGCGAACATGTTCCTTGTAAGCGGGGTGCCATTCGCATCGTTCGCCTTGATCAGCCCACCGAACTTGTACTTGATCCACATGGCGTCGTTGAACGCGAGCAGCGTGCTGGGGCCGTACAGCGTGCCGACAGCGTTCACTTCCTTCTCGGGAACGTGATACGCATCCCGCCAGGTGTTGAGGTAGTTCCGGATGTGCAGCTGGGGGACACCGTTGTTGGGATTGGGCATGTCGAAGAGCTGGCGGTGCTTTCCCTTCAGGCCATCCAGCCAGTGGTCCGACGAATCGATCGTGGGATCGCCGGCCTCGGCCAGAAGTCGGGCAGGCTTCCACGAGGTGAGGCCAAGGGCCGCGGCGGCGGCCACGCGGCCGAGAAAGTTTCGGCGGTCTGTCATGGTGCTCTCCGGTGGGCGAGTGTGGGGTACGCGGCGTCGGGCGGCGGATCGCCGTTGGGCCAGTCGTGCTCCTTGCCGGGAAAGTCGGGCCGCGGCTGAAGAGTCACGAATCGCGCAACGTCGAAGGCCTGCTGATCGGTGAGGGTGCCTGGCTGGTCGAACGGCATGTTGTAACGGATGAACGCGGCGGCGGTGCGGACGCGCGCCATACCCGCGCCGATGTTGAACGAGTTCGGCCCCCAGAGCGGCGTGGCTACCGCGCTGCCTTGACCGTCGGAACCGTGGCACCGGGCGCAGGTCGAAGCGAAGAGACCGGCGCCGGTGCCGGAGTCGCCCGCCGTCACGCTGAGCTGGGGCAGTCCCTGCCCCGCGACGGTGGCGCCCACGGGTATGCCCCTCGACAGAAACGCCATGTATGCGACGATATCGCGCATCTCCTGGCTTCCCGCCGCCAGCGCCTGGCCGTTCATGCTCCGCTCGAAGCAGTCGTTAACGCGGTCCTCGATAACGTTTACCGTTCCGGTCCGGGCGCGATACTGGGGGAATCGTCCGTATACCCCGATCCAGGGCATGGCGTTGGGCCGGCGGCCATCGTCGGGGTGACAGCTCACGCAGCGGAGCGCATTACCGACGTTTCCGGGCAGGCTATCGCGGGTGGCGGTCAGGATCGCCCTGCCACGCCGTATGGAACGGCCCAACGCGTCGTTCGGAATCCCGGAGTCGGCGGGTAGGTGAGCTGCTGTGGAATCGCGGATGGCGTGAGGCGGCGTGTTTTGCGCCCCGCTGTCTCCGCCGGCACAACCGGCCAGAGAAAGCAGGGCGGCGAGCGACGCGAGGAGCGTCGGAGTGACTCGAAATCCAGACCGGCCTCGCATGCCTCCAGTATAGACCGCTGACCACACAGCGGCTACCCGCCGCTTGCACGGCGAGGCCGCGCCTTCGAAGGCCTGGCCAGGCCGGGGAGCTGCCTTTCTTCTATTCTCTCACTCCCCGACCCAGCGACGACCCCTAGTGCGCAACGACTTCGCGACCCACCTCGGCAGCGGTAATCACGTCACCCTCGATCACCTCCGGAGTTCCGGTATCGAACGGCAGCGGGGTCTTCTTAATGAACTCCGCCGCGCGGCGAGTGGACTCAGCGCAGCCCTTCTGCGTCTCGAAGACACTCACGGTGATGAGTTTCCTGTTACCGGCGTTCACGGCGTAATAGGAGTGAAAGCCTTCGATCTTCTGGGCCATCGGAAGGAACTGATCGTGTATCTGGCGGCGCAACTGTTCCATGGAAGCGGTATTCATCGAATTGGGCTTGGGGGTATAGGTGCGGATCGTGGCGAACATAGGAACCTCCGCTGTATGTGAAAAATGAGAAACCGGCAAAGCGATAGCCTGCTCAGCCGGTTTCGCGATTCGCTCCCCCCGAGCGCGTGGGCGACCCGTACAAAGAATGCGCCGGGGATCGTGGCATCTGAGAAGGCTCCACTATAGGAAAATACCCGCCGGCGTCAATAGCCTCCCTACCCGCCGAAGTTGTGCCGCGGTATTCTACGAGGCCATTCTCCCATACCCATAGCGGACGGACCGTCTTGACCGACCTGCGCACGCTGCTCCAGACCGGGTTAGTCGGCCACTACACCCTCGAGCGCGAGCTCGGGCGCGGCGGGATGGCCACCGTTTTCCTCGCGACCGACCTGAAGCACGAGCGGCCGGTGGCCTTCAAGGTCCTTCACGGGGAGCTGGCCCAGACGCTTGGCCCCGATCGCTTCCAGCGCGAGATCAAGCTCGCCGCGCGCCTTCAGCACCCTCACATACTCACCGTCTACGACTCGGGAGAAACCGCCGGCCAGCTCTGGTTCACGATGCCGTTCGTGGACGGCGAAACCCTGCGCGACCGGCTCAGACGGGAGCGGCAACTCTCGTTGCCCGACGCACTCAGAATCACCCGGCAGTCGGCGGAGGCCCTGCAATACGCCCACGAGCACGGCGTCATCCACCGGGACATCAAACCGGAAAACCTGCTGCTCACGAAGGACGGCAACACCCTGGTGGCCGACTTCGGAGTGGCGCGGGCGCTGGGAGCGGTGGACGACCACCTGACCCAGACCGGCATGAGTGTGGGGACGCCCGCATACATGAGCCCCGAGCAGGCGGCGGGAGACTCGGAGCTCGACGCCCGTACCGACATCTACAGCCTGGCGTCGGTGCTCTACGAGATGCTTGCGGGCGAGCAACCCTACATCGGCCCCACGATGCAGTCGATCCTGATGAAGCGGCTCACCGATCCAGTACCCAGCGTGCGGCGCCTGCGTCCGAACGTGCCGGAGGCAGTCGATGAGACGATCAGGATGGCGCTCTCCCCCGTTCCCGCCGATCGCCAGGCGACGGCCGCGGAGTTCGGGAAGGCTCTCGATGTCGAGGCCGGTCAGACCAGCGGAGCCACGGCAATCGTCCGGCCCGCGCCGCGGCCGCGGCGCGGGCTTCGACCGGCCCTGGCCGGTACCGCGCTTATCGTGGCCGCCCTCATCGCCTGGTGGCGCCTCCGCCCCGCACCCGCCCCCGCAGTGACGATCGATCACCTGGCGGTTCTCCCCTTCACGGTGCATGGCGGCAAGAGCCTCGATTTCCTGGCCCAGGGGCTGGTCGACCTGCTGAGCCGGAACCTCGACGGGATGAGCGACATCCGCAGCGTGAACGGCGCCACCGTTCTCGCGGCGAGTCACGCACGGGACTCCGGGGTCACGGATGTGG
>JBOHSC010000034.1:0-1796 GCA_050733115.1 Gemmatimonadales bacterium | reverse complement strand
GGGACGATTCGAGCAGGGGCATCCGGGCCCGTCTCGCCTTTCTCCATCAGCTCGACCCGGCGTGGCCCGATGTGTCGGACCGGGCCCTGCTCGACTCCCGGGACGAGTGGCTCGCCCCGCATGTGATGGGACTGCGGCGGGAGGACGAGCTGGCCCGGCTGGATCCGGGGGCCATGCTGCTGGAGATGCTGGGATGGGAGCAGCGGGCCCGCCTCGACGAATGGGCGCCCTCGCACATCCAGGTCCCGAGTGGCTCGCGTATCCTGGTGGACTATTCGGAGCCGGCAGCACCGGTGCTCGCTGTACGGTTGCAGGAGTTGTTCGGTCTCACGGAGACGCCGCGTGTGGGTTTGGGCGGGATACCCGTCACCCTGCACCTGCTTTCGCCGGCGGGAAGACCGGTCCAGGTGACGCGCGACCTCGCGGGATTCTGGCGCAGCACCTATTTCGAGGTACGGAAAGACCTGAAGGGTCGATATCCCAAGCATTTCTGGCCGGACGACCCGCTCGAGGCGGAGCCGACCCGGCAGGCAAAGCGAAAAAGGCCTTCGCCGGGAACATAGGCGTCGGGCCGGTTGTTTTGAGCCAGTGCAACGGTTGCCTGGCCCCGGTCATCAGAGCCTGAGGATGGAGGCCGCGCGAGATCGGTCACCCCTCTTTCAAGTCATTGAAATGGTGATAGATAGGAGTTAACAGTGCCAGTCAAGAAGCGGTCAGCGCCCCGGCGCCGCCGGAGCCAGGCTGCTCCGCTGCCCAAGGCCACCGAAGAGGGTCGGGAAAGCCTGGACTTCTACCTCCAGGAGATCAGCCGCATCCCCCTGCTCAATGGGCAGGAGGAGAAGGCGTTGGCGCGCCGGGCGTTCAAGGGCGACGTAGAGGCCCAGGAAAGGCTGGCTCGCCACAACGTGCGCTTCGTCGTGTCGGTTGCGAAGAAGTTCCAGAATCGTGGTGTGCCGCTCATGGATCTGATCGGTGAGGGAAACCTCGGGCTGATGACCGCCGCGAGGAAGTTCGATCCCGATCGTGGCGTGAAGTTCATCTCGTATGCGGTGTGGTGGATTCGCCAGGCCATCCAGGCCGCGCTGGCGCGGCATGGGCGCCCGGTGCGGGTGCCGCTCAACCGTACCGCCGATCTCAACCGGCTCGGCCGCACCACGACGCTGCTGAACGAACGCCTGGGTCGGGCGCCGACTACCGACGAGCTCGTCACCGCCACCGGACTCACCCGCGAAGCGGTGCGCGCGCTCAGCGCCCTGCACGTCGAGGCCGTACGGCTCGATCATCCCATTCGTGAGGCCGATGAGCGCGGACGCATGGAGCGGTTCGTTCCCCTCACGCAGGATGGCACCGACGCCGCCATGCTGGCCAAGAGCCGCACCGAAGAGCTGGAAAAGGCGCTGGCGGCACTGGCGCCGCGCGATGCGAAGGTGCTGCGACTGTATTTCGGGCTCGACGACGGCACCAGCTACACGCTCGAGCAGATCGGCGGCATGATGGGTGTTACACGCGAGCGCATCCGTCAACTGCGCGATCGTGCACTGCGGCAGCTCCGCGAGGAACATGGTGATAAGTTGCGTGACCTGGCCGCATAGCGAGCATCACGAAAATGAGTGAATGAGAGCCCCGCCAATTATTGCATGAGGCGGGGCTCTCATTTTTTGTCGGTGTCGTGTTTTTGGGAATGGACGAGAATCACTCTACCTCCAATACTTGGGCATTCATTGGCCAAAGCGTCGTTCTCCGGGGTCGCGGTGACTCGTTTTTTCCTGTTCAACGATTCCTTCAGGACGAGGATC
>JBOHSC010000033.1:0-3886 GCA_050733115.1 Gemmatimonadales bacterium | reverse complement strand
CTTCGGAAAGAAGAACTGACCGGCATGCTCGACCTCATCCTGCCGCCGCTGGCGGCCTGCATGGTCATCGTGGCCATCCATTCGTACCTCGGGCTTCACATCATCGCACGCGAGGTCATCTTCGTGGACCTCTCGCTCGCCCAGATGGCGGCACTCGGATCGACGGTGGCGATCCTCGCGGGGAGCCCGGCCGATTCGGCAGCAGCCTTCGCCTACGCCCTGGGGTTCACCACGATCGGCGCCGCCCTGTTTGCTCTTACCCGAAGCGGGGAAAAGGGGCGTGTTCCGCAAGAGGCCATCATCGGAATCGTCTATGTCATGGCCTCGGCGGCGGCCATCCTCGTGGCCGACCGGACGCCCCGCGGCGGGGAGGCCATCAAGGACATCCTGGTGGGCAGTCTCCTCTGGGTCACCTGGCCGGCCATCATCAGGCTCGCAGCGGTGTACGTGGTGATCGGCCTCTTCCACTGGTTCCTTCGGGCCCGATTCCTCACCATCTCGTTTCATCCCGAGACCGCGATCGCGAGGGGGTGGAGCATCAAGTGGTGGGACTTTCTCTTCTATCTCTCGTTCGGCATCGTGATCACCTTCTCCGTCCCGATCGCCGGCGTGCTCCTGGTCTTCTCGTTTCTGGTGGTGCCGGCGGCCATCGCGTTCCAGTTCACCCGGCGGCAGGGTGTGCTCGCGATCATGGCGTGGCTGGCCGGGGCGCTGGCTTCGGCCAGCGGTCTTCTGATTTCGTTCCACTACGACCTGCCCACCGGGCCGATCGTGGTGTGCATGTTCGGGCTCCTGCTTCTCGTCGCGTACGGCATTCGCCGGGCGACCGGTGCCGGCGCTGCAGTAGCGGCGCCGGGAGTGAGCAGGGCGGCGTAGCGATGAAGCTCCGGGCGTCGAAGCGGCAAGTGCGGCAATCGATCCGTCGCTCGGCACCCGTTTCGGCCGGGCGAGGATCAGGTAGGGGTCTGACTCAGGCCGGTGGCTTGTTTCGCTGGGTCCGCTTCCACCCAGGGAGGTAGGGTGGAGGGAGCAGCGCCGCCCGCCGGAGCAGCTCCAGGTGAGGCGCAACGACATCCGCGAGGTGCTGTGCCTGGCGCAGGTGCGCTTCGCGCAGGGCGGATTGGCGTGCGTTCATCAGCAGGGCGCCGTGAATCCGCCCCCCCACTCTCAGAGGCACCGCAAGGCGCGACTCGCCGTCGACCACGTTGAACGCCGCAGGCAGCTCTCCCTTGAGCACCTGGTCGAGCGCCGTGCCCGAGACGGGCACGAGCGGAAGATCGGGGAGGAGACGCCTCTCTCCTGGCTCGAGCAGCACCACGCGGCCTCCCTCGCTGAGGCGTATGGCAAAGTGCATCTCATCGAAGGGAAGGAATCCCGCCGCGAGGTCACGGACGCGGCGAGTCGCCTCGCCGAGATCGGCGCTGGTGGCGAGCAGGGAAGCCGCCTCCGCCAGATAAGCCGCGTCGCGAGACGAATCCTGGGGCGCTTTCTCACCGTTTCCCGCCGACGCGACGAGTAGGGCCACCTGCGGAGCGACGAGCGCTCCCACCCGCGCGAGAAGCGCGGCGTCCGCCTCGCCGTAGAGATCGGCGCCCACGCTGGCCGCAAGCAGAAACGCCGTCACCCCTCTCGGCCCCGCCACCCGCGTCCCCACTATCCCTCTCGGCTCCGCTCCCGCCGGCTTGGCGACGGTGAAGTAGCCGCGCGGCCAGCGCGGATCGCGGCAGGCATCGGCGAGCAACAGACGATCGCTCGCTCCGAAGAGGGCCTCGACGTCGAGGTCCTCGCGGCCGATCGTGAGCGAGGGGTCGAGCCAGAGCGGGCCGCCGGCGTGCTCGCCGAGCCGGTAGTATCGCGACCCGGCGGGATCGGCGAGCAGGAGCTCGAGGTGATCGTGCGGGAGCAGCGGCTCGAGCGCGGGACTCAGGGCAGCGAGAAATCTCTGCGGTGTGGCGAGCGCCTCACTGGTGTGGGCGACGGCGTCGAGCAGGGCGGCGATGCGCTCCACCTGCGGCACCGGCAATCCCGACTCCGTCGGCCATTGGCGCGCAAGGCGGCCGAGCAATGGGGCGAGCCGCTGGTTGACGAGGCGCAGCGTAAGCAGATCGCCCTCGGTGTACCGATCGGGGCGGAGATCGGCCACCAGCATGAGCCCCACATCGCGTCGCCCGAAGCGGACCGGCACGCAGATTACCGAGGCGTAACCGGCCTTGCGGATCGTCTCCTCGAGGGTGTCGAGCTGGTGGTGCTGGAGCTGGGGCGATGGGACTGGTACGGAGAGACTGTCCTCGGCGAGCGCTTCCGGTCCAAGCAGTACCGGCGCGCCGGCCGTAGGGTAGAGCCAGAGTCCCAGGAGGTCGTGCGGTATGTCCACCCCGAGCGCGTCGGACAACGCCTCGTGCCAGGTGGCAAGAGCGGTTCGGTCGGCCAGTCCCTCCTCCACCCGGAGGATCGGGACCAGCGGCTCGGTGGGGTCCATACGGGCGCCAAGGGCAGAAGCTGTGCCGAGTTAGGCAGATTCTTGCACCCGGCCGGAACCCCGTCCCACCAGGAATCGCCAAGCCGCTATCCAATAATAGCTTGACATACCCCTCCCCCCTATGTTAAATCCTCGCATGATCTCGGGCGGCCCCCGACGCCATGAAGCCGGGGCCGCTGCATATCGAAGGAAAGAAGGGCGGGCACCGCAATGACCCCATCGCAGCTAGTCGTGACCCTCGTCGGCCTGATCGCCGTCGTGTGGGTGAATTACTACTTCTTCTACGCCGCCGGCCATGCCGCGGGAGTCGCGGCCGCGGCCGGAGGTCTGGGCCCACAGCGGATCCGGATCGAGGTAAAGGGCGGCTACTCGCCGGCGGTGGTGAAGGTTCGTGCCGGGCGCCCCGTCAGGCTCGACTTCTTCCGGAACGAGACCAACGGCTGCACCGAGGAAGTCGTGCTGCCCCACTTCGGCATCCGCAAGTTCCTGCCGGCCCATCGCACGACGGCGGTGGAATTCACCCCCGGCCATGCGGGCCACTACGAATTCACCTGCGGAATGGGAATGGTGCGGGGCCGGATAGAGGTGCAATCATGACAGCCACGGCGACTCCAGTTCCCGAGCAGTGCACCA
This sequence comes from Gemmatimonadales bacterium, assembly GCA_050733115.1. Taxonomy (GTDB): domain Bacteria; phylum Gemmatimonadota; class Gemmatimonadetes; order Gemmatimonadales; family GWC2-71-9; genus CAVVWJ01. The sequence goes on along the minus strand of JBOHSC010000033.1, from coordinate 774 downwards.
TTCCAGTGTCGGGAATGACCTGTGCTGGATGCAGCGGGAAGGTGCAGCGCACCCTGGAGACGGCGCCCGGCGTGAATGGAGCCAACGTCAATCTCATGACCGGTACTGCCACGGTGAGCTATGACGCCGTCGCGACGTCGCCGGAAAAGCTGGTGGAGGTGATCCGCTCCACCGGGTACGGGGCGGAGCTGCCGCGCCCGGAGGAATCGGCAGAAGACCTCCTCTCCACCCGCGATGTGGAGCAAGCCGCCGAGGCGCGCGGCCTCGCCCGCAAATTTCTCCTCGGCGCCGTTGCGGCGGTGCTCGTCATGATCGTCGCCATGCGCCCGGGAGGCCACGACGCGGGCGGCGCAGCGGGCTGGATCCAGCTCGCCCTCACGGTGCCGGTGGTGTTCTGGGCCGGCCGCCACTTCTACACGCGGGCCTGGTGGGGATTCCGGCACCACAGCGCCGACATGAACACCCTGATAGCCATCGGCACCGGCAGCGCGTTCGTCTTCAGCCTCGTGATGACGGCGGCGGCGCCCTGGCTCACCGCTCATGGAGTGGAGCCGCACGTCTACTACGAGTCGGTGGTGACGATCATCGCCCTCATCCTGCTCGGCAATCTGATCGAGGCGCGCGCGAAGAGCCGAACGTCCCAGGCGGTGCGCAAGCTGGCGGGGCTGCGCCCAGCGACCGCCCGTGTCATCCGCGGCACCGAAGAGCGCGAAATTCCGCTCGTGGAGCTGCGAGTGGGCGATGAGGCAGTCGTGCGCCCGGGAGAAACGATTC
>JBOHSC010000032.1:0-5957 GCA_050733115.1 Gemmatimonadales bacterium | reverse complement strand
GGATGTCCTTGGTGTTGATCTGGATGTATTCCTGCTGCGGGTGCTTGCGGCCGCCCTGGGGCGGCACCGACGCTACCGTGCCCTCGAGGATCTTGAGCAGCGCCTGCTGCACGCCCTCGCCCGAGACGTCGCGGGTGATGCTGGGGTTCTCCGACTTGCGGGCGATCTTGTCGATCTCGTCGATGTAGACGATGCCGCGCTCGCACTCCGCCACGTTGAACTCGCCGGCCTGGAGCAGCCGGACCAGGATGTTCTCCACGTCCTCGCCGACGTAGCCGGCTTCGGTGAGGGTGGTGGCGTCGGCGATGGTGAAGGGGACGTCGAGGATCCGGGCGAGCGTCTGCGCCAGGAGCGTCTTGCCGACCCCGGTGGGCCCCAGGAGCAGGATGTTCGACTTGTCCAGCTCGACGTCGCTGTCCCGGCCGCTCGAGGCGTTGATCCGCTTGTAGTGGTTATACACGGCGACGGCCAGGGTCCGCTTGGCGCGCTCCTGGCCGATCACGTACTGGTCGAGGACGTCCTTGATCTCCGCCGGCGTCGGGACCTGGGTAATGCTGTCCGCCACCTCGCGCTCTTCATCCTCCGCCAGGATCTCGTTGCAGAGGGTGATGCACTCGTTGCAGATGTAGACCGACGGGCCGGAGATGAACTTCCGGACCGAGTCCTTCGATTTCCCGCAGAACGAGCAGCGGAGATGCTTGTCGTTGGACATTGAAGATGCGTCGCGATGGAGGTGAGGGGTGCCGGAAAGGTGGTCCCCGGCACCGGGGGCGTCAAGTCTCGCTCTTTTTCCCGTCGGTATGCGGCACCAGGTCCTTCCGCGGCGTGAACACGCTGTCGATCAGGCCATACGCCTTGGCCTCCTCGGCGCTCATGAACCGGTCGCGGTCCATGTCGCGCTCGATGGTCTCGATCGGCTGGCCGGTATGGTGAGCGTAGAGGGAGTTCATCTTGCTGCGGAGATAGAGGATCTCCCGGGCCTGGATCTCGATGTCCGCCGCCGTGCCCTGGGCGCCGCCCGAGGGCTGGTGGATCATGATCCGCGAGTGGGGCAGGGCGCTCCGCTTGCCCTTGGTGCCAGCGGCCAGGAGGAACGAGCCCATCGAGGCGGCCATGCCCATGCAGATGGTGTTCACCGGAGCCCGGAGGTGCTGCATCGTGTCGTAGATGGCCATGCCCGCCGACACCACGCCCCCCGGCGAGTTGATGTAAAGATAGATGTCCTTTTCGGGGTTGTCGGCCTCGAGAAAGAGCAGCTGGGCGATGATGATGTTGGCGACGTCGTCGTTGATCGGCGCGCCGAGGAATACGATGCGGTCCATCAGGAGCCGCGAGAAGATGTCGTAGGTGCGCTCGCCCCGGCTGGAGCGCTCGATGATGTACGGAGGATACAGAGTGGCCATCGTCACGGCTGAGCCTCATCGACTGTGGACTGCTGAAGCAGGAACTCGAATGCCTTCTCCTCCGTGATCGACCGCTCGAGCTCGGGGAGACGGTTGGCCTTCTGCAGGGTGCCGTAGAGCTGGGCCGCCGGCACGCCGCGCGCTTCGGCGAGCCGGGAAATCCGCTGGTCCAGCTCCGATTCGGTGGCTCGGAGTCCGTTGGCCTCCACCACGGCGTCCAGGACCAGGTCGCGGCGTACCTGGGCCTCGGCAACCGGGTGGAACTGCTGCTCGAACTGCTCGAGCTGTTCCTGGGGAATGCGGTACATGTCCGCGTACCCATGCATGAGCCGGTGCACCAGCGACTCGGGAGCGGGAACGGCGTTGGCCTCGACGATCTGGTTGATCAGCGCCTGCTTCACCTGGGCGTCGGCCTCGCGGGCGGCTTCGCGCTCGAGGTCCTGTCGCACCGCGGAGCGAAGGGCGTCGAGCCCCTCGAAGTCGCCGACCTCGCGGGCGAAAGCGTCGTCGAGCGTGGGCAGCTCCTGGCGCTTCACGTCGTGCAGTGTCACCCGTACGCGCCGGGTCTGGCCCCGGCGCGACTCGTCGGGATGATCGTCGGGGAACTTGACCTCGGCGTCGGCGCTCTCGCCGGGGAGGAGCGTCATGATCCGCTCCTCGAGGTCGGGAATCGCCTGGTTCTGGCCGAGGACGAGATCGTAGGGTTGTGACTCGCCGACCTTGTCTTCTTCGATCGGGGCGACCTCCACCCGCACCATCTGTCCGGGGGAAGGCTTCTGACCCTCGACCGGAATCCATGCCGCTTTCTGGTCCTGCAGCCGGGCCAGTTGCTCGTCTACCGTGCTGTCGGCAACGGCGGCAAGGCTGCGCTCGATCCGGAATCCGCCGACCCGCGCGAGGGCGATCTCCGGCCGCACTTCGACGAGCAGATCGAACTCGATCGGGCTGCCGACTTCGAACTTGAGATTGCGGATGGAGGGGTCGGTGATGGGCTTGAGTGATTCGGTGGTCTTGGCCGTTTCCCAGCTCTCGCGGATGAGCTCCTCGAGGACCGACTGCCGGATCGCGTCACTGAATCTCTTCCGCACCACGGCCTCCGGCGCCTTGCCCTGCCGGAATCCGGGGAGCCGCGCCCGCTGGGCGTAGTACCTGACGGCCTTGGCCTCGGCCTCCTGGACGCGATCCACCGGAACGGTGACGCGCAGGGATTTGGAGGCAGGGTCTTCGGCGGTCTTTTCGACTGTGATCTGACTCATAGGACGAGGAATCTACTCCTGTCACGTCCCCAGGGTCAATTTGGCGACGGTACGGAGGCTTGACACCCTGGAGCGACCACGACTGCTTACTCACATGCCGAGAATCCCGGTGTGGGCGCAGAGGCATCGGTCCGGAGCTCCCTCCGCAAGTTATTGGAGCGTGGTGGGTTCGAAGTGCTGGAGGCGCCCTCCGGAAGGCGCGCCCTCGAAGCCATTGCGGGGGACGGGGGCATCGAGGCACTAGTGAGTGATTTTGTGATGCCCGAGGTCAACGGTATCGACGTCTACGATCAGCTCATCCTGCAGGAAACCCACCTGCGGTCCACCATCCCCTCGAGGTGACCGGGTCCACGGAATGGCCGGCGCTGCCGTTCGCCGAATGGCAGGACACCTGCCGCACGCTCCACATGTGGACGCAGATCGTGGGCAAGACGCGCCTGGCGCTTGCCCCGATGGAGAACCACTGGTGGCAGATCGCGCTCTACGTCACGCCGCGCGGCCTCACCACGTCGGCGATGCCCTCCGGTGCCCGCACCTTCGCGGTCGATTTCGACTTTCTCGACCACCAGCTCCAGGTGCGAGTCAGCGACGGCGCGACCCGCACGCTTCCACTGGTTCCACAGTCGGTGGCCGACTTCTACGCCGCCTACATGGCCTTGCTACGATCGTTGGGGCTCGAGGTTCGGATCCGGCCCACGCCCGTCGAGGTCGAGACCGCCATCCCGTTCGCGACGGACCGCGAGCACGCCTCGTACGACAACGACGCCGCCAACCGCTACTGGCGCCTGCTGGTTCAGGCCGACCGCGTGCTGAAGCGGTTCCGCGGCCGATTCCTCGGCAAGGCCAGCCCCGTGCACTTCTTCTGGGGAAGCTTCGACCTGGCCGCTACGCGGTTCTCGGGACGCCTCGCACCGCGCCATCCAGGGGGAGCGCCGAACTGCCCGAACTATGTGATGGAAGAGGCGTACTCACGCGAGTGCAGCAGTTGCGGCTTCTGGCCTGGCGGCGGGGCGCTCGCGGGGCCCACGTTCTACGCCTACGCCTACCCTGAGCCGGCCGGATACGCGGACCATCCGGTCGGTCCTGCCGTCGCGCGCTACGATACCGAACTCCGCGAGTTCATCCTGCCGTACGAGACGGTCCGCAACGCCGCCGCGCCCGACGAGGTGCTGCTCGAGTTCCTGCAGTCGACTTATGAGGCAGCCGCCGATCTCGGCCGCTGGGATCGTGCTACCCTCGACCAGCCCCGGCACCCGCGGCCGTGATTGCTCCAGCGTTGCGGGAGCAGCTCCGCGGATTTCTTCAAGCTGATGAATCACAGACACATGCGAACGCCGGGAGTCGAACCCGGACCCCTTACGGGACAGGATCCTAAGTCCTGCGCGTCTGCCAGTTCCGCCACGTTCGCGTCCGCCCGAATATACCTCGCTACTTCGCCGCCGCAGCCAGCACCACCGTTACGGTATACGGGCCGAACGACAGCTCGTCGGCCGCCTCGGTGTGGCCGTACCCGATCGTCATCGTGCCCGTTTCCGGCTGGGAGCCCGCGGTGACCGTCTTGTGGAAATGCTCGTCGGGCACGTCGGTCGCCGTGGCGATGGTCGAGGGCGAAAAGGTGATCTTCGCAAAGCTCTCCCCCTCGATGCCGGTGATCTCCTGGCCGTCGCTGCGGTAGAACTTGACCTCGGCCGGCGCGGTCGACCCGGCCAGCAGGAGGGTGTTGTCGAGGCTGATGGTGCCATTGACCTCGACCGCCGCGGACACCGGAGTCAGGGGCCCGTTCGGTGCGAGTCCGCTGCTGTCGCTGCAGGCAGTGACGGAGAGGAGGCCGGCCATCAGTATGGGACCGAGGTGAAATTGCTTCGTGCGCATATGGGAGGAAGCCGTGGTGCGGTGTGGGAGTCGAATCTCAGGAAAGGCGTTCCCGCACCCACGCCTGGTAGAGCTCGTCGCAGTACGGGTTGTTCGTGGAATTTCGGGTTTTCACCCTGCTGCCATCTTCCAGCACGGCGAAGGCGCAGAACTGTGCGGCGGTAGGCTTGCCGTTGGGTCCCATGCACGGAGCCACCGCGCTCTGGTTCACGGCGAGCCAGATGGGCCGGCCGGGGTTGTCGCGCTGCCAGGCCGCGCACTTCCCTCCAACGTCGGGGTCCACCTGCCGCCCCGACGGGCGCACCACGATGCGGAGGACCTGTGCCGAGCCGGTGGTCGTGGCGGCGCGCCTCGTCTTCTTCGAGCTGCTGTCCACCCGCTGGCCTTTCGGCGGCGCCGCGTCGGCGGAGGGGCGCACGAATTGCCAGGGCGTGCACGTCTCACGGGACAGGCGGCTTCCATGAACGCCGGAAACGCAGGAGTGTCCCATCGCGGTGGTCCCCGCGACCGGGGCGGCGATGCGCAGGGTATCGGCCCGCCACTTTCCGGACAGCAAATCGACCCGCGCATCCGATCCTTCGACTCCCACCTCTACCCTCACCGAATCGGGCAGTCCCATACGGCCGAGGTCGGTGAATTGCCACGCGACGATGATGTCGAGCGAGTCGCCGGTGCCGGAGATTTCCGAGCGGACGTGATCCGCGAGGCCGGCCAGCGGGGGCTCGAGGCTGGTGGCCATCCGGCCGCGAAGGAGCCAGATGCCGACGCCGACCATCGCGAGGATGAGCACCACCATTACTAGACGGCCCCACGGCTTTCGTTTGTGGATGACGATCTCCTGCGGTTCCCAGTCGGACACCTACCGGTCCAGTCCGAGCACGTCCACCCCCTGCTCGAAGACGATGTCGACTGGAACGCCCTTCGCTTGGAGACGTGCCAGATCGCTCTCCAGTGTGGGTGAGAGCTTGGTTCGCGCTTCCATGAAGCTCTTCACTCCGGCGTAATTACCGTCTCCCTGAAATCTGAGGATCTGAGATGCCAGCGAATCGACGGCCACTCGCATTTTCGGCACGTCCACCGTGTAACGGCCGGACGCGGAGTCGCGGGTGAACCCGCCGTGCTCCTCGAAGAAGGAGAGCTGCGCGGCATTGGCCCGTCCATGCGCGTCGCCCGCGCCGAAACGAATCGACCGGAAAATGCTCGCGAGGAAGGTGACGAAGTGATCGTCTACCGTGGTGCCCTTCAGGTCGCCGCTCTCGAGCAGCTTGGTGACGAGGTACAGGCCGAGGATATCGGCCTTGCCTTCCTCCAGGGCGCTGTGCTGCTCCTTCAGCGCCTCCCGCACGGTGCCCTTGCCGTCGATCGTGTGCTTGATGCCGAGTCCGTGGGCCACTTCGTGAAACATCACGTTGGCGAAGAAAGCGTC
>JBOHSC010000031.1:0-2705 GCA_050733115.1 Gemmatimonadales bacterium | reverse complement strand
AATTGAAGAAGCCACGGCAGTCGAATCATGGTTTCGCTCCTTGCGGGTCATTGGCAAGTTTCGGAGTATAATGAGCGGCGGGAGGCGAAAAAATACCATGCCGAACGAGACCTACCTCCGATCACGGTGGCTCTTTCTCCGGCTGCTCGGAGTGGTCTACCTGATAGCCTTCGGGTCCATCGCCGTACAGATCACCGGCCTGGTCGGCGAGCATGGCATCTTGCCGGCGACGGAGTTTCTGAAGTGGGCCCACTCGACCTACGGAGCCGGCGCCTACACCGCTCTGCCGACGGTGTTCTGGCTTGGCGCCGGCGATACCGCGCTCCGAGTGGTTGCCTGGACCGGAGTGGGCCTCGCGGTGCTGCTGGTGCTGGGCCTTGCTCCGTGGGTTGCGCTCCTCCTGCTCTGGGCACTCTACCTCTCGATCTCGGTTGCCGGTCAGGATTTCCTCTCCTTCCAGTGGGATGCGCTGCTTCTGGAGGCGGGGCTGGCATCGCTGCTCTGGGCGCCGATGCAATGGCTACCGAGGTGGGGCGAGCAGGAGCCGTCTCCTCTTCCCCGATGGCTGCTCGTCTTCCTGCTGTTCAAGCTGGTCTTCCTGTCGGGAGCGACCAAGCTGCTGAGCGGCGACCCCACCTGGCGGTCGCTCACGGCGCTCGACTTTCACTTCGAGACTCAACCGCTGCCGACCTGGGTTGCGTGGTACGCACACCATCTGCCCGCAGTGGTGCACCGCCTCATGACGCTGGGCTCGCTCGCCATCGAGATCGTGGTCCCGTGGCTGGTCCTCTTGCCGAGCCATTACCGACGACTGAGGCTCTTCGCCTTCATCGCGCTGGTCTCTCTCCAGCTTGCCATCGCAGCCACCGGCAACTACGGCTTCTTCAACCTTCTCGCCATCGTGCTCTGCGTTCCGCTGCTCGACGACCGGATGCTTGCCCGGGTGGTTCCGATCGTGCTCGCTCCCCGCGGCGAGAGTGCGCCTCGCCGTCCGTGGGTGCTCGGGGCCGTCTCCATCGCCTTCTTCGTGCCGAGCGTCCTGAGCGGTGTGCGCGAGATGGCCGGCCCCGCGCCCGGCACAGCCGTCCTTAGGATGGTGGCGCCGCTCCGCTCATTCAACGGGTACGGACTCTTCCGGGTGATGACCACGGCACGGCGGGAGATCCTGATCGAGGGCAGCCGGGACGGTGAGCACTGGAGTGAGTACGGCTTTCCCGACAAGCCAGGGGACGTCTTCCGGAGGCCGGCGTTCGTCGAGCCGTACCATCCCCGCCTCGACTGGCAGATGTGGTTCGCGGCGCTCGACCCCGCCGGCAGCAGTGAGTGGCTGGTCGCCCTGGCCGACCGCCTCAGGGCGGGGACACCGGAGGTCCTGGCGCTCATGGGCCGGAATCCCTTCCCAGGGGCCCCACCGAGGTCGATCAGGTTCGTCGTCTATGACTATCATTTCTCGACCGCCGGCGAGCGGAGGCGGACCGGGGCCTGGTGGACCAGGGCCCCGCTGGGTGTGATGCCGGCAGGGCCCTGACCGGCAGGGATCCGTTTCCGCCCTTCGATCGTTTACTTGGTGTCTCCGACCCGGAAGCTTGACATGCGCCGTTCGATCCTCCGTTTTGCCGGCGTGGCCGCCATCGGCCTCGTCGCCATCCTTGCCCTCGGCACCCGTGCGTCGGGTGGCGCCCGGCCGGGGTCGAGACCCGGCCCCGCTCCGGCCCCCACCGCACTCCAGCGCGTCGCCATCTTTGCCGGCGGCTGCTTCTGGTCGATGCAGAAGGCCTTCGACGGCGTGGCGGGAGTCGTGACCACCACCGCCGGTTACGCGGGGGGCACGGCGGCCGACCCGACGTACGAGGAGGTCGAGGGGGGAACCACCGGCCACGCCGAATCGGTGCAGGTGATCTACGACCCGTCGAAGATCACCTACGAGACACTGCTCGACATCTATTGGCATCACATCGACCCGCTCACGCCCAATGCTGCGTTCTGCGACCATGGTCCCCAGTACCGCTCGATCATCTTCTATGGCGACCCGGCGCAGCGCCGTCTGGCCGACTCGTCGAAGCGCGCCCTCGACGCGTCGCACCGCTTCCCGACACCGATCGTCACGGCCATTCAGCCGGCCACACCGTTCTACGCTGCCGAGGAGTATCACCAGCTCTTCTACAAGAAGAACCCGGCCCATTACGAGGCCTACCGGATCGGGTGTGGCCGTGACGAGCGGACCCGGCAGCTCTGGGGCGAGGTTGCCATGAAGGAGGCAGGAAAATGAAGGCGATTAGAATTCTCGGCGCTGCCCTGGCAGTGCTGCTGGCAAGCAGCGGCGCCGCGGCGGCACAGGCACACAACACGGGATGGGATGCGATGACGTTCAAGAAGCCATCGGAAGCCGAGCTCAAGCAGAAGCTCACCGCCGACCAGTATGCGGTGACCCAGAAGGACGCGACGGAGCGCCCCTTCCGGAACGCCTACTGGGACAACCACGAGGCGGGGATCTACGTGGATGTCGTATCCGGCGAGCCGCTCTTCAGCTCGCTCGACAAGTACGAATCCGGCACCGGCTGGCCCAGCTTCGTGCGGCCGCTCGAGCCCGCGAACATCCACACCGGCAGCGACAATACCCTGGGCATGGAGCGCACCGAAGTCCGCTCGGCGCACGCCAACTCACACCTGGGCCACGTCTTCGACGACGGCCCGAAGCCCACCGG
>JBOHSC010000030.1:0-4986 GCA_050733115.1 Gemmatimonadales bacterium | reverse complement strand
TGTGATAGCCGAACTGCGACAGCACCGGCTGCGAGACGGTGTGGAGCGGCAGCGCGAACGCGGCAGAGTCGAAAGTCGCGTCCATCGAGCCGCGAGTCCATTCGCCCAGGTCGCCGCCGCGTGCGGCGCTCGCCGTGTCGGCCGATTCGCGCCGGGCCACGTCGGCAAAGGGTGCGCCACCGACGATCTCGGCGCGGGCCGAGTCGGCGCGGGCCAGGGCAAAGGCGGTGTCGCTCGCATTGGTGAGCCGCGGCAGAGCGACGAAGCTCATGTACGCCGTGCTGGGACGCTTGAAGTCGTCCGGGTGCTTCCGGTAGTAGTCCTCGATTTCGGTTTGGGTCAGCTTGACCGCGGAATCGGGGATGATGTTCCGCGGGACGATGGCGGTGAGCTCGATTTTTACCTGCTCGTGCTCGTCCCGATACTGCTGCCAGAGCGCGGCGTCGGAGAGATAGACGTCGGCCGTGACCACGCTCAGCAGCTTCGAGCGGCGGATCTGGTCGCGGTACTGCGCCTCGAGCGACGGCAGATACTGCTGTGCCACGCTGGAGGTGAGCCACCGCTGATACTTGCCCAGATCGAACTGGCTGTCGGTCTGGAACTCGGGAATCTTCTGGAATTCGGGCGGCGGTGAGGCGCGCATCGCCTGAACGATTTCATCAGAGGAGACGGTGATGCCGCGCTTGCGGTATTCGGTTTCGAGGACACTGCTCTGGATGAACTGGTCCCAGACCTCGTCGCGAATCTGCTGGTAGTCCTCGAGCCCGAGCGAGCCGGGGGACTGGCGTTGCCGCGCATCGATGTTCTGCTGCACCACCGACTGGTAGGTACGGGCATCGATGCTCTGCCCGTTGATCTTCCCCACCGCGGTCTGGGTGAGGAGGCCGGTGCCGCCGGTAATGCCGCTGAGATCGAGGACCAGCCACGCGAAGAAGGTGAAGGCGACGATCACCATCAACGGTTTGGCCGCGTTGCGGAAGGCTTGCATCATAGGCGCAGATTGTACCCCGGACGACGGTTATGGGAAAGAGCCCTAAGAGTAAGCCCACGGGCGCCGAACCTCAAGGCGCCGCGACGCTTAAGCATTGACAGGCCGGGGGCGGACCGCTACTCTCCCGAGACCTCCTCCTGCGATGTAGCTCGTTCTCCCCGCGGCAATTGAGACCTCGGACACCGGGACCCGGATGGCCATCAGCGAAATCGAGAAACTCGAACGCCGGTACGCCGAAAACCCCCACGGGTTGACGTTCGCCCCACTCGCCGAGATCCACCGGAAGAATGGCGACGTTGCCAAGGCGCTCGAGCTACTCGGCCCCGGCCTCGTACTGCATCCCGACTACATCCCCGCCAGCATCGTGCTTGGTCGCTGCCATCTCGACCTTGGCGATCAGCATGCCGCTGAGGGGGCCTTTACCCACGTCCTGAGCCTCGATGGCGAAAACGTCATCGCGCTCAAGGCGCTGGCCGACATCACGGAACGCCTCCTGCGCCTCGACGATGCGGAGCGGTGGCTCCACACCCTCCTCTCGATCGACCGGAGCAACGACGAGGCGCGCGATCAACTCGAGCGCGTGCAAACGTCGCGCCGCCAGGCGGAAATGGCCTCATCGGCCGCGCCCGACACCGGGGCCGGGGCCGAGGCCGCCGGAGCTGACACGGTGGAGACGCCGGTCGAGGCCTTCGACACCGAGGCCGGAATGGCCTGGGTGTCGGATTCCGATGCTCCCTCGAGCGAAGAGACGGTGCCGCTCGCCTTCGACGACCTCCAGCCCGAGCCCTCGAACGAGCTCACCGAGCCGGTCGAGCCACTGACGGGCCTGGTCGGAAGAAACCTGGAAGGGATCGTCGCGGAGCAGTTGCCCGACCTCGAGCCCTTCGGAGGGTCGGGCTCCGACGAGTTCCACGTCGAGACCAGTGAGGACATCATCCTTCAGAGCTCGGGGGCGTCGGAATTTCAGATGCCCGATGCGGCGGAAGAGCTGTTCGGCACCGTTGCTCCGCCCCCGCCGCCGCTTCCGCCCACCCCCGATCCGGAACCGGTGCAGGAGCTCGAGGCGGTGGCGGAGATGGCGCCTGAGCCCGAGCCCGTCGCCCAGGCCGTGCATGAGCCGGAGCCCGAGCCTCAGCCGCAGGCCGATCCGATGATCACGGAGACCATGGCCGAGCTGTTGCTGACCCAGGGGCATCGCGAAGAGGCGATCCTCGTCTTCCGCGAGCTCGAGACCCGCGCCGGTGGAGATTCCCGCCTGCGCCATCGGATCGCCGAGCTCGAGGAATTGCGGCCGGCGCCGATTCCAACGCGCAAGTATGCCGCCGGCGAAACCGGTGGGCGCTCGACCGGTGATTTCCTGCGCGCCATGGTCGGCTCCCGTCCGCCCCAAATGGCGCCCGGAGCCCCGGTGCGCGCCGAAGCTGCCAGGGCGGGGAGCGCCTCGGATACCGGCGGCGCCCCGACCAGGCCGGCGCACGACACCCTCTCGCTGAGCTCGGTGTTCGGCGAGGACGGCACGCCTACCCGGCCCGCGGTGCCGGCGTCGGGGTCGGCGCCTTCCGGTGGCGTCTCCTTCGACGAGTTTTTCAATGCTCCGCCGCCGGGTGGCTCGCCGCGCCCGCAACGCTCCCCCGATCCCAAGAGCGACGATCTCGACCAGTTCCATACCTGGTTGCAGAACCTGAAGCGCTGAATGCGGATCGCGGTGCTCAACGGCCCCAATCTGAACCTGCTGGGCCAGAGGGAGCCTGAGGTTTACGGACGCACCTCCCTCGGCGAAATCGAGGCGATGGTGCGCGAGGCGGCGCGGGCGCACGGTGCGGAAATCGATTGGCTCCAGACCAATCACGAAGGGGCAATGGTCGACGCCGTGCAGGCGCTGAGTGGCAAGGCCGACGGTGCGCTCATCAACGCCGCCGCGCTGACGCACTCCAGCCTCGCCCTGCGCGACGCCCTGCTGGCCGTCCGGATCCCGTTCGTCGAGCTGCACCTCTCGAACATCTTCGCGCGCGAGCCCGAGCGCCGGCATTCGATGATCGCGGATCTCGCTATCGGTATGGTGACGGGGTTCGGTGCCCAGAGCTACCTGCTCGCGCTGCAGGCGCTGGTGGGTCGGCTCCGTGGCGGTTGACCGGCGGTTCGAGCGGCAGACCGCACTTCGCGCGTCGCTCGAGAGCGAAGGGCTCGATGCCCTGCTCGTCACTCATCTTCCCAACATCCGGTACCTGACGGGCTTCAGCGGATCGGCAGCGATGCTGGTGGTGCGCCGCGATGCCGCCGTACTGATCACCGATTTTCGCTACGCGGCGCAGGCGCCGGCCGAAGCGGGGTCCACGGCGTCGGTCGAGGTCGATCAGCAGAGCGTCTGGGAGCGTCTGGGGAAAGTCCTCACCGCCGATCCGCCGGGGGCCCTGGGAATCGAGGCGCACGTCGTCTCAGTCCGCGATGCGGAGAGGATTTCGGGGCTCACTCGCGCCCGTGTCGTCCCGGCCACCGATCTCGTCGAGCGGCTCAGGGCCGTCAAATCGCCGGAAGAAGTGGCGGCTATCCGGGCCGCCGCCGAGCTGGCGCAGGAGGCGCTGGCCGAAGTGCTCCCGGGCGTCGCGGTCGGACAGACGGAGCTGGAAATCGGGGCGGCTCTCGAGTCGGCGCTTCGGCGGCGGGGAAGCGAATGGCATCCGTTTCCCACGATCGTCGCCTCCGGCCCTCGCTCCGCGCTCCCCCACGCGCACACGAGCGCGAGGGAAGTGGCGGCGGGCGACTGGCTCCTCCTCGATTTCGGCGCGCAGGTCGATGGATACTGCGCCGACTTGACGCGAACCGTCGTGGTCGGGCGCCGCGCCGACGACCGGCAGCGCGCGGTGTACGACCTCGTCCGGACCGCGCAGGAGCGCGCGCTCACCGGGATTCGCGCCGGAATGACCGGCCGGGACGCCGACGCCCTCGCGCGCGATGTCATCGCCGCCCGCGGATTCGGCGAGTCGTTCGGCCACTCGCTCGGCCACGGGCTCGGGCTCGAGGTGCATGAGGCCCCTCGTCTGGCGCCCACGGCCGAGGCATTGCTGCCGGCCGGCGCGGTGGTCACGGTGGAGCCGGGGGTCTATCTTCCGGGCTGGGGTGGGGTGAGGCTGGAGGACGATGTGCACCTGGCGAGCGCCGGGGCGGCTCGGCTTTCCGACGGCAAGACGGAGCTGCTGGAGCTGGTCTAGATTCGACTTTCGACCGAGAGTTCATGGCGACAACCGCTGACTTTCGAAACGGCCTGGTCCTCGAGATAGACGGCCAGCTCTTCCAGATGGTCTATTTCCAGCACGTGAAGCCCGGCAAGGGCGGCGCTTTTGTGCGGACCAAGCTCAAGAACATCCGCACCGGCGCGGTCCTCGACCGCACCTACAACGCCGGCGAGCGCGTCAACGACGTTCGTCTGGAACGGCGGCCCATCCAGTTCTCCTACTCCGACGGCCACTTCTACCACTTCATGGACCAGCAGACTTTCGACGACATCATGATCACCGAAGAGCTCCTCGGTCCGGAGCAGTTGAAGTACCTGAAGGAGGGGATGGAGTGCGAGGGGCTGGTCCACGACGGCACCGTGATCATGGTCGATCTGCCGTTCTTCGTGGAGCTCGCAGTCACCCGGACCGATCCGGGAGTCCGCGGCGACACCGCTACCGGCGCCACCAAACCGGCCACGCTGGAAACCGGCGTGACCGTGCAGGTCCCGCTCTTTATCGAGGAGGGCCAAGTGATCCGGGTCGATCGCCGCGAAGATAAGTACCTTACCCGCGTATGACCCCCCAGGAGATGAAGCAGCTCGCGGAGTTGCTCCAGACCGTTCCGGGGATCAAATCGGTCGAGCTGAAGGACGTGAAGGGATTGGCGCAGCTCCTGCGCGAGTCCCCCGAGATCGGCTCGATCGAGGTCAAGGGATGGTTCGGCACCGGCGTCGTGATCACGCGCACCGTCGCCGGCCCCGTCTTCGCCGCCGCCCCCGC
>JBOHSC010000029.1:0-19586 GCA_050733115.1 Gemmatimonadales bacterium | reverse complement strand
GGCTCGCCTCCTCTCCCCTTGCACCTCCCCCGACACCATCGGCAACCATCGCCAGGAACGCGACCCGCTCGGCGCCAACCGGAAGTTGTCCCAGCCCGGGCAGACTGGTGAGGTGAACCACGACTTCCTTGCGGAGAGAGCAGAGGAGGAAGTGATCCTGGTTCTCGCGACGGACCAGCCCGGGATGGGTGAGGCCGAATACATCGATCTCATCGTCGCGCGGCTTGCGGTCGAGTGCCGGCTCAGCGGCGGCCATTCCGGTGGTTCTCATGAACTCCTCCTGCGCGTCGAAAACGGCGAGCGTCCGAATCGTTCACTTCGGCTGCATATCGGCCATCCAGATGTCGCTCTCCCGGTCAGCCTGCGAGAAATACAGCTTACTACCGCGCACGTTGAATGTGAACCGAAAATTCTGGAAGGTGGGTCCCTCAGAATGGGCCACCTCGCGCAACGGCCCGCCCTCTGCCGGGACCGCGTAGATCAGGTAGCTCCCGTCGGTCCTGGCGCCTGAAAAGTAGACGAGGCGGCTGTCGCCTCCCCAGCGGGTGAAGAACGGGAGGAAGTCTGCCGGGATGGTCCCGATCGGCTGCGGGTTTTTTCCGTCCGCATCGGCCCGAAAGAGCTGGGAGCCCTGCACGTAGGAAATCCACCGCCCGTCCGGCGACCAATCGGGGCTTCCGGTGTTGGTGGAGGGAACAGTGAAGAGCGGCGTGGCCCGGGTCCATCCGGAATCGCCAGCCGGGCGCCCGACGGCCTGCACCGAAAGGTCCCCCTCCTCACCCCACACGATGTACATCACGGAGCGGCCGTCGGGAGACAGGCGCGGCGTGAGGTTGTTCGGCGTGCCGACCTCGATCCTGGTGCGCTTTCCTCCGGCCGCGGGAACGTAATAAATGTCACGGATGGACCCGCTCCGGACGGCGTGGAACGTCACGAACCTTCCGTCCGGCGAGTAGTCCGGCTGGAACTCGTCTTCCGGGCCTGCGGAAAGCGGCTCGGGCGGTGTGCTGCCGTCGAGCGGCATCCGCCAGATGTCCTGATTGCCGTTCCGGTTGGAGTCGAACACCAGCCAGCGGCCATCCGGAGAAATCGACGACCCTTCGATCACCTGCGAGCCGCTGGTGACCGGAGTGGCGTCCCGCAGCGACACAGAGCGACCAGGCTGGAGCGGGACCGTGAAGACGTTCGAGGTCTCGGTGTACACACCATACACCAGCGCCCGGCCGTCCGCCGAGAGGCTGATGGTGTGCGGATGCAGCCCGGTGGTCAGCCGGAGCGGCGCTCCGTCCGGCGCGCCCGACCGCGCGAGCCGGGCGAAGTAAATGTCCCGGCCCCCGTCCTGATCCGACACGTAGAGCAGGCCGCGGCTGTCGGGGAGCCACGCCGGGCTCGCATGGAGTGGCCGGTCATCGGTGATTCGGATCGGTGTGCCACCCGTTGCCCGGACCACCCAGATCGAGCTGGGCGCGAGGTTCGCAGTGGGCGGGTACTGGACATTCCCCGAGACGTAGGCGATCCACTGTCCGTCCGGTGACCACACCGGCGAGTTTGCCTGGCTGGCCTTGAGGAGGAATCGCGGGCTATCCGCGCTCAGGTCGCGAATGTAGAGAGTGTCGGCGCTGCTATAGATGATTTCGTTCGCCTTGGGTGCCCAGCACCCCCATCCGAGTCGAAGGTCGGGGCTCTGTGCCGCAAGAAGGCGGGAGGCGCCGCCGAGAGCGGGGACGACCTCCAGCCCCCCCGGATCGGTGTAGAGCAGTCGTGCGCCATCGGGTGACCAGGCCGGGATGGCGGGGTAGAGTCCCGGCCACCGGGCCACGGTCACGGGCTCACCACCCGCCAGTTGCTGGACGACGAGCCGGCTCTCGGAAGGCGTCATGCGACTGTAGGCCACGAGTTTTCCGTCGGGCGAAATTGCCGGATTCATCTCGAGGCCGGGGTCGACAGTGACGGCCGAGCGCTTGCCAAGGAACGGCGGAGCGCCGGCTGAGCGGCGCGCGAAGAGAATCCCTCCCACCACGAGCGCCAGCGCCGCTGCACCGATGATCCAGATCCGGCTCACCGCCGAGCGCCCGGCAGGCACCGCCGCCGTCGGCCGGGTATGGGTCGGCGTCATTCCCACGCTGGGAGTGAGCTGCTGCTCGAGCTGGTTCAGCACCTCGTCCGCGCTCTGCCACCGGTCGGCCGGGCGCTTGGCGAGGCACTTCATGATGACGGCGGCGAGCACATCCGGCACGGCGGGTCGCCGCGTGGCCACAGGCTCGGGCTGCTGGGTTACGTGGGCGGCCAGCACCTCCTGCGACGAGAGGCCGGTGAATGGTGGACGGCCGGTCAGGAGCTCGTAGCCCATCACACCAAGTGCGTAGATGTCCACCCGATGATCGAGGTTCGGATCGGCAGCCGCCTGCTCGGGCGCCATGTACGCCGGCGTGCCGAGGGCGATGCCCGCCGTGGTGAGCGCCTGTCGACCGGTGGCTTCGCTCACCGCCTTGGCGACGCCGAAGTCCGTCACCAGCGCGTGCCGGCCCGAGAGGAGAACGTTGTCGGGCTTGATGTCGCGGTGCACCACCCCTTGCGCGTGGGCATACGCCAGCGCGTCGGCCACCTCGGCGAGCAGTTTCACCGCCTCGTGAATCGGCAGCTCGCCCTGGCGGCTCAGCCGGCCTCGCAGATTCTGGCCCTCCACGAAGGGCATGACGTAATAGAGGAATCCCTGAGCTTCGCCCGAGTCGTGCAGCGGAAGGATGTGCGGATGCTGCAGCCTGGCGGCCACCTCGATCTCACGAAAAAATCGGTCCGGGCCCAGGGTGGCGGCAAGCTCGGGGCGCAAGACCTTGAGCGCCACCTTCCGGCGGTGCTTGAGATCCTCGGCCAGATACACCGTCGCCATTCCGCCCTGTCCCAGCTCGCGCTCCAGCCGGTATCGTTCGGCAAGGGCGGCGCGCAGGCGCTCCTGGATGTCAGGCACTCTTCCTCCACCGCCCGCCCACGAAGGTTCCGGCTATTACCTCGTTCCCCGCTCCGAAGATCAGCCCGTCGAGCAAACGGTCCGACGCTATACCCGCGAGCCCAGGCGCATCGATATTCACGGCCACCATATCTCCCCAGGCGCCAGGTACAATTTGTCCTGCGTTGAGGCCGAGTGCGTGGGCCCCGCCGGCCGTGGCGGCGTCGAGGAGGGTCGCCGCCACACTGCCGTGGGCATCGGCAAGCGCACCGCGCATCTCACCACGAAGGCGTTGGCTGTACTCCATCCACCGCATATCCTCGAGCATCGCCAGTCTGGCATTCGAGTCGCTCCCGATGCAGAGACGCCCGATGAGGGAGTGTGCCGCGGCCAGCGAAGGGATGCCGTCGCCCAGGTTGCCCTCGGTGAGCGGGCAGAGACATATCTTGCCGCCGGCCGAGAGGAAGCGTGCCATGTCCTCCGGTTCGGTATGGGTACAGTGCACGGCGGTGAAGTCGCCGCGGCCGCCGAGCGAGTCGAGGATCACCGCCATCGGGGTGCGACCGTAGGCGGCGCGGCATTCCTCGATCTCCCGCCGCTGTTCTTCCACGTGGATATGGAACGGTAGCCCCCGCCGGGCAGCTTCGTCGTACACCGCCCGAATCTGTTCCGGACTCGCGGCTCGAATGCTGTGGGCGACCGCCCCAAGGCTTTGCGTCGCGGGAGCGAGCCGGCCGGCGAGCACGTCGAGGCGCTCAAAGAACGCCTCGAGCGACGGGGTGGCGAAACGGCGTTGCGCTCCTTCGAGCGGCCGGCCCACTGCGCCGGTGGCATAGAAGGTCTGAAGGAAGACGATGCGGATGCCCGCCTCCGCCGCAGCGCCGAGGACGATCTCGTCGAGCCCGTAGTCCTCTCCACGCTCGTGGTGCACGTAGTGAAACTCGCCGACCGTCGTGATGCCCGCATCGCGCATCTCGAGAAACGCCTGGAGCGACAGTGCGTGCAGCGATGCACGGTCGAGGGACCCGACCAGATCGTACATCGCCTCGCGCCACGTCCAGAAGCTGCCGGCCCCCGCCGGAAAGCGCTCTCCCCGGCCGCGGAGGCCGCGCTGAAACGCATGCGAGTGCGCGTTCACAAATCCGGGGAGCAGCGCCATGCGATCGAGCCGGTGTGTCGCCTTGCGTTCGAGCCCACCCACGGATTCGATGCGGCCATCCTCGCCGATTGCCACCTGGAGGCCGGGAGCGAACGCCTCGCCGGTCCACGTCCGGTCCGCCTCGATCACCGCAAGGGTCATGAGAGGCAGCGCCGCGCGATCATCCGGTCGAGCACTTCTCCGGCGCGGAGGAACTCCCCGACCGGTAGAGACTCGTTGGGGCGGTGGGCGACTTCGATGCTGCCGGGACCGAAGAGCACGCACTCGAGACCCATCCGCTGGAGCCAACCCGCGTCGGAGGCGAACATCACGCTGTGAGACTCGGTCTGTCCCACCTCAGCGCTGAGCTCCCGGTAGATCGGCGCGTTCTCGGCGAGAATCATGGCGGGGCTTTCGCTCACGTAGGCCAGCGACACCGGTACGCCCCCGGCCGATTCGGCGACCCGTTCGCGGACTCTCTCGATCATTTCTGCCGCCACCATTCCGGGCATCAGGCGGATGCCGAGCTCCACCTCGCACCGATGGGGAATCACGTTCGCCGCGCTTCCTCCCGCTACCGTGCCGATGTTGAGTGCGGCGAACGGCACCTCGGGGAAGTACTCTCCGTTGGCCGGCCGCTCCCGCTCCATTTCCCGCCGCAGCTCGGCGAGTGCCACGATGACCCTGCCCGCCGGCTCGATCGCACTCCGGCCGAGGTGCGGGTATCCGCTGTGCGCCGCCCGCCCCTCGAACTCGAGGCGGAGCCGCAGCATGCCCTTGTGCAGGCGCACTACCTGGAGCGATGTCGGCTCGCCGATGATGACGCTGCCCGGCAGCGCGTCGAGATCGTGCCACGTCTCGGAAAACCTCCTGGCGCCGAGCGTGCCGGTCTCCTCGTCGTAGGTGAAGAGCAGCTGAAGGGGGTGCTTCAGCGATGCCGGATCCGTCGCGGCAACCCGGTTGGTGGCGAGGGCCAGGAACCCCTTCATGTCCGCGGCGCCCCGGGCAATGTACCGGTCATCGGCCTCGGTGAGCGCGAACGGATCGCTCCTCCACTCGGGCTCGTTGGCCGGTACTACGTCCATGTGACCCGACAACATCAGTCCCTCGCCGCCCGATCGCTCCGGACCGGCGGACACGAAAAGGTTTGCCTTGCTGCCTTCGGCCGATGGAACCGGTGTGACACGCACGCCGGGGCGCTCGAGATACTCGGCGATGAAATCGGCCATCGGAAGATTGCTGAGTGAGCTCGTGGTGTCGAAGGCTACCAGCCGGGCCAGGAGATCACGATCGGAGAGCGACGCACGCACGGTCAGGTTCCGGGCTCCTGGGCCAGCCTCGCGATCCGGCCTCGGACTTCGGTGACGGAGGGCTGCAGCTCGGGATCGGCGTCCTTCCAGAGATCCACGAACTTGCCGTAGTATTCGGCCGCCTTCTTGCGATCGCCCCTCGCCTCGTACAACTCACCGAGCCGCTTGTAGGTGGGGGCCAAGGTGTGAGCCTCGTTGAAGACGCGTCCCATCACCGAGGGTGTGTTGTATGCCCTTTCCAGGAGCGCGAGCGCCGAATCGGGCTGCCGGAGCCTGTCGTACACCAGGGCGCTCTCGTAGAGACCGCAAACGACGCACGAGCCGTCGGCCCTGTTCCACTCCTCATATCGGGCGAGCGCCTCCCGATCGTTCCCTTCTGCCTCGGCAACCGCCCCCAGGGCGGGCTGGAACGTCCGACTGAATTTCCGGAGGCCTGGAGGGACCGAGGATTCGTATTCCCTCACGAGCCTTCTGGCCTCCATTGGCTTCCCACCCCACGCGTAGGCGAGGGCGAGCTGGCCGTAGGGTCGTTCGAGTGGGTCGAGCGACGTGAGCGGATGCTGCCGGAGGGCCGAGTCGACAGCCGACAGCGCCTCCGAGGGCCGGGCGCCATACTGCATTCTCATGACGGCGAGCATCGCGATCTCGCCAACCACCGCTCCTGGCTCGCCCCTCGATTCAGAGCCTTGGATCAGCTCGGCGTAGTAGCGTCGGGCGTCCGTGATCTTGCCTCGTCTCTCGCTCAGCGCGGCGAATCCCCGCGCAGTCAGCGCCGACCAGTACGGGCTGGTCCGCTGCTGCTCCCGAAGCTCGCGCAACTTGCGTTCCGCCGTGGCATAGTCGCGCTCCGTCGTTGCGAGCCCCGCGCGATACGCCAGGACCGCCGGACTCCCGGGCGATGCCTTCTCGTAGCGATCGAGCGATGCGTGTGCGTCGCTGAAATGTCCCTGCGCGACCTGGGTCTGAATCAGATTGTTATAGAACGACTGGCCGCGGCCGAGTCGAGTCGCGTGGACCAGAAGGCTCTCGGCTTCCACCCACTGATGCTGATCCGACAGGACAATGGCAAGATTGTTCAGCGCCGGGAGATTGTCAGGATCGACGCTCAGCGCGGACCGGTATGCCGAAACGACTCTGGCGGGGTCGTCTTCCACGAATGCGTAGTAGTACCCCGTCGCGAGGTCGCGCTCCAGCTCCGGGAGCCTATCCCGGTGTTCGAAGGCCCGCGTGGCGGCCGCCATCTGGAGAGCCGGCTTGGTGTTCGTGTTCGCGAGCTCCACGGCCAGCTTTCGCCAGGCCATGGCAAAACCGGAGTCGAGGGCGACCGCCTCCTGGAGAAGCGGGATCGCCTCCTCGGTACGATCGGCGTCCTCGAGACGGAGCGCTTCGGTGTATTTCCTGAGCGCCGGCAGTGACGCGGTGGTAACCTGATCGAGCGCAGGGTTGGCCCTGATACTCGTGAGCGACTCGCCGATCCGCTCGCGCAGCTTCCCCGACAGCCGATCGATCGCCTTGAGGAGCCCCGCCGAGCCATCGGCCGTTTCGCGCACGGCGCTCAGCGTTCGTCCATCGGCGGTGGAGATCAGGCTCGCCGCGAGCACGTAACCCTGCCCGACCGGATCGATCTGCCCGGTGACGACCGCCTTGATCCCTTCGCGCTCGGCCACCTCGCGGGCGAGCGGGGCCGGCAACGTGCCGTCAGTGGGTCGCTGCATCCGTGCGAGCGCCTGGGATATCGTCTGCTGGTCCATCACCCGCACTGTCGGCGACTGCGAGAGGTCGACCCGGAAGGCTTCCGTGACCGAGGGGCCCAGCGTGGTGTCGGCGGCGCGGTTCTCGAAATCCGCGAGCAGAATCTGCTCGCGGTCCTTGAGCACCCCCGAGGCTACCAGCGTTCCCACCGGGCCGATGCCGAGAAGTCGCATTGCGGTGTAGCCGGCCGCGGCAAGGGCGAGTGCGCCGAAGGCGAGCCCGCCGCCCAGCAGCGCCTTGCGCCAGGTGAAGAGCTGGACCGGCGATCCCGGAGGAGTGGGCCTCACCATTCCGGTGGTGCGTGCGACGGTGCGCCGGCGCTCTTGAAGGCCGGTGGCGAGCATGATCGGCAAACCGGCGGCGAGGAGGCCTCCGGCGCCGTAGAGCACCCAATCGGGCAACCCGAGACGCTGTACCAGAACCCACACCAGTGCCAGCACCACCACGGACCCCAAGACGAAGAAGCCTGCAACGCGTGCAGGGTGGCCCCGCCGGAGAGCCGCCTCGGTCCCGCTGGAGACGACGATCGTCGCCGCGCCGCTCGGCGCTATTCCGGACGTAGGGGTCGCCGCCGAATCGAGCTGTGCCACCAGCTCAGTCGCGCTCTGCCAGCGGTCGGCGGCGCGCTTCTCCAGACAGCGCATGACGATCGCGTTGAGGGCCGGCGAGATGGATGGCCGGTACTGTGCCGCCGGCTCCGGTGTCTGGGTGATGTGCGCCGCCAGAAGCGCCTGCGGTGACGTGGCGGTGAACGGAGGCCGGCCGCACAGCATCTCGTAGGCCAGCGCGCCAAGGGCGTAAATGTCGGCGCGATGATCGACATGCGGATCGGCGGCGGCCTGTTCCGGCGCCATGTACGCGGGGGTACCGAGCGCCAGGCCAAGCGAGGTGAGGCTCCCGCCGCCGCTGGAGGCGCTCACCGCCTTGGCCACGCCGAAGTCGGTGACGACGGCGTGTCCCGCGGAGAGCAGCACGTTGTCGGGCTTGATGTCGCGATGCACCACGCCGTTGGCATGGGCGAAGGCGAGCGCGTCGCCCACCTCACGGAGGATTCGGATCGCCTCCGGGATGGGAAGCTCTCCCTGGCTGGCGAGCCGCACCCGCAGCGATTCGCCGGCGATGAACGGCATGATGTAGTAGAGGAGATCGCCGGAGGCGCCGGCGGTCAGGAGCGGAACGATGTGCGGGTGCTGGAGGCGGGCGGCAAGCTGGATCTCGCGCTCGAACCGCTCGACGTTGACCCCCGCGCCCATTTCGGGCGGGAGGACCTTGATGACCACCTGGCGGGAGAGCCGCGCTTCCTCCGCGAGGAAAACGCGGCTCATGCCGCCGCCGCCGAGCTCTCGCACGACGCGGTAGGTATCGCCGACCACAGCCTGCAGGCGGGTCGTGAGCTCGATTGGAGGGCTCCGGAAGGAGGAAGTGGGGCCTCGAAAAGGTAGCGCCTACCCTCCGAACCCCACCAGTTCTGCCCAGCCATCGGGTTCCAGGCTGGCGCCGCCCACGAGCACGCCGTCCAGCTCGGGCCTCGCGAGGAGCGCCAGCACGTTCCCCTGATTCACGCTGCCTCCGTAAAGGATCGGCACCCGCACCGCGACACCGCGCCGGGCAATCTCGAAGCGGATCAGCCCGTGCACCTGGGCGGCATCGTCGGGAGTGGCGTTCTTCCCGGTCCCGATCGCCCAGACCGGCTCGTAGGCCAGAACGATCCTCGCCCAATCGTCGGCGGACACCCGCTCCAGCACCGCAGTGATCTGGCGGAGCACGACCTGCTCGGTTCGTCCCCCCTCGCGCTCGGCGAGGGTCTCGCCCACGCAGATCATCGGGGCGATGCCCGCCTTGAGCGTGGCGACGGCCTTGCGGGCTACCTGGTCGTCGGTCTCGCCGAAGAGGTGGCGGCGCTCGGAGTGGCCGATGAGCAGGGCTTGCCCTCCGGCCTCCATGGTCATGCCGATCGAGACCTCTCCGGTGAACGCTCCCTTTGCCTCCCAGTGCGCGTTCTGCGCCCCCACCCGAACATCCGGCCGCTCCCGGAACGACTCGGCCAGCGCCGCGAGCGAGACGATCGGCGGGAAGAACCACAGCTCGCGGCCGTTCACCGGGCCCGTAAGCGCGAGAAACCGCTTGGCGAACGCAGTTGCCGCTTCGGGGCCGTGGTTCATCTTCCAGTTGGCGGCGTAGATCAGGCGGCGGCTCATGCGGTCAGGCCTCGTCGAGGGCCGCGACACCCGGGAGCTCCTTGCCTTCAAGGAACTCGAGGGATGCACCGCCGCCGGTGGACACGTGTGTGATCCGATCGCTCAGTCCCGCCTGCGCCACTGCAGCAGCCGAATCGCCGCCGCCCACCACCGTGACCGCACCCCGGCCGGTGGCCTCCGCCATTGCGTGCGCCACCGCCATGGTGCCGCAGTCGAACGGCGGGGTCTCGAACACTCCCATCGGCCCGTTCCACACCGCCGTGCCCGCCCCGGCGATCTGGGTCGCGAACTCCTTGCCGGTGGCCGGATCGATGTCGTAGACCGCCCAGCCGGGCGGGATGGCGTCTCGGCTCACGGTTTTCGTCGGCGCCCTGGCGTCGAGCTCCTGGGCCACCACCGCGCCGCGAGGGAGAACCAGCTTGTCTTCCGCCTTTCCCATCAGGCTCTTGGCCATGCCCACGCGATCGGCTTCCACGAGCGAGGTCCCGGTCTCGAGCCCCATCGCCTTGAAGAAGGTGCACGCCATGGCACCGCCGATCAGGATTCGATCGACTTTGGGCAGCAGCGCCTCGATGAGGTCGATCTTGCCGCTGATCTTTGCGCCGCCGAGCACCGCGATGAACGGGCGCCGGGGATGGTTGAGCGCCTCGCCCAGGTAGCGCAGCTCACGCTCCATGAGAAGGCCGGACACCGCCGGCTTGAGCAGGCGCGCGACCGCCTCGGTGCTTGCGTGGGCCCGGTGCGCTGATCCGAAGGCATCGTTCACGTAGAAGTCACCAAGCGCCGCGAATCGGGCCCCCAGTGCGGGATCGTTCGCCTCCTCGCCGGGACAGAACCGGGTGTTCTCGGCTACGGCGACGGCGCCGCGTGGCAGCCGCCTTGTGGTGGTCACCGCGTCATCGGATGTCGGATCGGGAAGAAAGGTCACCGGCGCGCCGAGCAGCTTTTCCAGCTCCCGAACGACCGGCCGCAGCGAGTACTTCGGCTCTGGCCCACCCTTGGGGCGGCCGAGATGGGAGAGCAGCACCACCCTGGCACCGCGCTCGCGGAGGTAGCGAATGGTGGGAATCGCCGCGCGGATGCGGGTGTTGTCGGTGACCACTCCATCCTTCACCGGGCAGTTGAAATCGACTCGCACCAGCGCCCGCCGTCCCTCGATCGCCGCAGCGTCGAGCGACTCCAGCGTGCGCTTCATAGACGCTGTCCCACGTACCGCAGGAGGTCGACACAGCGGGCGGAGTAGCCCATCTCGTTGTCATACCAGGATGTCACGTTGACGAGGGTGCCGTTCACCACGTTGGTGGAGAGGGCGTCCAGCGTGCTCGACTGAAGCGAGCCGATGTAATCCACCGAGACCAGCGGCTCGTCGCTCACGGTCAGGATGCCCTTGAGCGGACCCGATTTGGCCGCCTCGCGGAAGGCGGTATTGACCTCGTCGGCCGAGGTCGTCTTCTCGACGACGCACGACAGCGCCACCACGGAGACATCGGGCGTGGGCACGCGGAGGGAAACACCGTCGATCTTTCCCTTGACCTGGGGAAGCACGAGCGAGGTGGCCTTGGCCGCCCCGGTGGTGGTCGGAATGATGGAGACCGCCGCGGCGCGGGCCCGCCGGAGATCCTTGTGCGGCAGGTCGAGAATGCTCTGATCGTTGGTGTACGAGTGCACCGTCGTCATGAATCCGCTCACGAACCCGAAGCGGTCGAGGATCACCTTGACCACCGGCACGAGGCAGTTGGTGGTGCAGCTCGCGTTGGAGATTACATGATGCCTGGCGGGATCGTAGGCGGTGTGATTCACGCCATACACAACGGTGATGTCCTCCTTCTTGGCGGGCGCCGAGATGATCACCTTCTTCGCGCCGGCCTGGAGGTGCAGCGCCGCCTGGTCACGATCGGTGAAACGGCCGGTGGACTCGAGCACCAGATCCACACCGAGCTCCTTCCAGGGCAGCTTGGCGGGATCCTTCTCGGAGACGACGCGGACTGAGCGGCCGTTGACGGCGAGCGAGTCGGATTCGGCGCTCACCTCGCCGGGAAAGCGGCCGTGCACGGAGTCGTACTTGAGCAGGTGGGCCAGCGTCCTCGTGTCGGTAAGGTCGTTTACCGCGACGAAGTCGAGCTCCTTGACGCCCATGGCCTGCGCCGCCCGAACCACGTTGCGACCGATCCGGCCAAAGCCGTTGATGCCTACACGAATTGCCATTTCATCTCCTTGGATGAAGCTATCCCACCATCTCCACGGCCCGGGCAAAGGTCACCGCCTCCACTCGGGCAGCCCCACCGGCAGCGAGCGCGGAGCCGGCTTCCGCGAGGGTCGCACCGGTGGTGAACACGTCGTCGACGAGTATGCAATCCAGCTCCTCGACGCCGGTGGCATTGAACGCTCCGGCCATGTTGGCCCGGCGTCCCTCCGGGGTCAGCGCTGTCTGCGTCGGGGTCTCTCGCACCCGCGCGAGGGCGCCGGTGCGGACAGGGAGCCCGGTGAGCGCGCCGAGCCCCCGGGCGATCCGTTCGCTCTGGTTGTAACCCCTCTCCCGAAGCCGGCGGGAGCCGAGCGGGATCGGTATCAAGCATACCTGCCCGGTCAATGGCTCCAGCCCGCGCATTGCCTCCGCGAGCGAGTCGGCCACCCGCGACCATCCCTGATACTTGAGGTGATGCACCGCCTCGCGGGCGCCGCCGGCAAGCCACACCGCGCTGCGGACGCGTGTCAATCCCGGGGTCCATGATTGGCAGATGCGGCATTCCAGATCGCCGAACGCCGGCTGTCCGCATCGGTCGCATTGCGGGCCCACCACCGGCCGCCACCGGCTGCGGCAGAGGCCGCAGACGAGCACGTCACCTTCTCCCACCGGCACCGCTCCATCGCAGAGGAGGCATGCCGGCGGCAGCAGCCATCGTTCGACTCCGGTGAGCGCGCGGGCTGCCTCAGCGAAGCGCGGCATCCACCGCCGCCCGCATGATCTCCACCGGGGGATGCGTCTTCGGAAACCAGCAGCGGAATGCCGCGGCGCCCTGCGCCACGAGCATCGACCGCCCATCGCTCGCTCGGAGACCCGCGGCGCGCATGGCGCGCACCCAGGCCGTCTCCCCCCTGGCATACACCATGTCCAGCGCCGCTGCTGCCCGGGGTGGAGGGCCGTCAGTCGGAAGCGGATCGCCCGCGTTGAGGCCGAGTGGCGTGGTGTTGAGGACCACTCCGCACTCTGCCTGAGGAACCGAGCCGACCCCGAGCTTCCGGGCCCATTCCTCGAATCGCTGCCGCCGATCCTCATTGCGCGAGGCGACCGCCACCGGGATTCCTCGCACCCTTGCCGCACCCACCGCCGCGCGGGCTCCTCCCCCGGTGCCCACGATGAGCCAGGGTCCCTCCGGAGGGTCCAGCCGGTCGATGGCCGCGCTCACCCCGGCGACGTCGGTGTTGTCTCCGACGATCTCGCCATCCTCGGCCCAGAAGGTGTTGCACGCTCCCAGGGTCTGCCCGAGCTCCAGGCAGCGATCGACCGCACCGGCCGCGATCTCCTTGTACGGCACGGTCACGTTGCCTCCCCCGCCGGCACGGGCGAGTGCTCCCATGAGCGAAGGTAGATCGGCACCGGAGCAGCGGAGGGGCACGTATGCGGCGGCGAGACCCAAGGCCTGGAAGGCGGCGTTGTGCATGGTGGGAGAGAGCGAATGCGCGACGGGGTCGCCGAGGATGGCGAAGACGCGCGTGTTTCCGCCGATCACCGCACCGTGCCGGCGACCCGGCTGACGACGTTCCCGATTAGATCCTGAAGCTCGGAGTACGTCGCCCGGTACGTGGAAAGATCGGCGCCATAGGGGTCACTGACTTCTGTCTGTCCCTCATCGCGGCCCGCATAGGCGCCAAGCAGATGGACCTTGTCCTCTCCCCCGAGCTCGGCGACGCGCGCAAGGTGGTGACCCGACATGACCAGGATCAAATCGGCCCCGCGGACGATGTCGCGCGTGAGGAGGCGGGCGCGGTGCTCGCTCAGATCAAGACCCTGCTCCAGCCCCACGAGATACGATGCCTCGGAGACCGGCGCACCCTCCCAGGCACCGGTGCCCGCCGAAGAGACAGTGACCTGATCGAGCCCCTTCGCGGCAAGCGCCGAGCGGAGAAGCCCTTCGGACATTGGACTGCGGCAGGTGTTACCGGTGCAGACGAAGAGGATGTGCATGATCATGTCCAAACATAGTCAGATTGGGCCGCGTTTCACTCCGTCTCGCGCGGGTCGCACATGGCCCTCATGGCGCCAACCTCCCCACTGCCCGGCGAAGCTCCGGACGCGGGATGGCTCCTTCGCGCACCAGGCGCGGCATGGGACCGGTGCAATCGACGAGCGTGGAGGGCGGCACATTGCCGAGGACCCCGCCATCGAGCAGCAGGAGATTGCCACGATCCACCTCTTCCCTGAACAGCTCGACCAGCCGATCGGCTCCCGGCGCCGGCGGACCGCCGGGACGGTTGGCGGAGGTGGAGGTGAGCGGGCTGTTCGTGGCGGTGAGCAGTCTCGCGATTCCGCGATGCGATGTGTAGCGGACTGCAATGCCACCCTCGCGCCCTCTCAATTCATCGGGCAGCTTCCCTTCACCACCACGCAGCACGAGCGTGAGCGGTCCCGGCCAGAAGGCGTCGGAGAGCGCTCGCGCCGAGGCCGAGAACACGAGTCCCCACTCCTCCGCCATCCGTCGCGAATCGACCAGCAGAAGAAATGGCTTCCCCGGCTGGCGGCCCTTGAGTCGCGAGAGCGCGGAGAGCGCCGCCACCGTGGGCGCGGACCCAAGGCCGTACACCGTCTCGGTGGGGTATGCAAGAAGGCGATCCTGGGCGAGATGATCGCGCACGGAAGGGATGGCCGCCTCGACCTCGGCGTCGGTGGTAAAGGGGAGAATCACTGCGCCCGCCCCGCGAGCAGCTCCGCCAGGGCAAGGTCTTCGGGGGTGGTGACCTTGAGGTTGAAAGTGGAATCGGGCACCAGACGCACGGTGACGCCGTCGCGCTCGACCAGCTCGGCATCGTCGGTAGCCGGCCTCCAATCACGACCGACACGGGCATGCGCTTCGGCGAGAACGGATCGGGGAAACCCCTGAGGGGTCTGAGCCCGCCAGAGCCGGTCTCTCGGCACCGTGCGGCCGATGCGGGTGGGATCGGCTGCGTCGGCCTCCTTCAAGGTGTCGGCGAGGGGCACGGCGGCGGTGGCCGCCTCGCCATGGCGGGCGTGTGCGATGACGGCATCGATGACGTTCCGCTCGACGAAAGGCCGCGCACCGTCGTGCACCAGCACCACAGTGCATTCAGCTCCAAGGCGCCCGAGCCCGACCGCCACCGACTCGCTGCGCGCTGCGCCCCCGGCCGCGAGCACCAGTCGCTCACCGACGAGTCCGGTGAGAAACGGTGGGGGACTGGCCGCGTCGGCAGCGGGAAGCACCAGCACCACCTGGGCGACGGCGGGATGGGTGATGAAAGGGCGAAGGGCCCGGAGCACCATCGGGACGCCGGCGATCGGCTGAAACTGCTTGAGCACCGCCCCCCCGATTCGGGTGCCCTGCCCCGCCGCGACGATGACTACGCCGACGTCACGCGGCAAGCGCCCGCACCAACTGCTCGACGTGCTCCAGTCCCACCATCGAGACTCCCGCCACCTGCGGGGCACCCCGCGCCGGCCCGAACACCCTTCGGAATCCGAGCCGCGCCGCCTCCGCTATGCGGCGCTCCACCGCGCCGCTCGGTCTGATCTCGCCGCCGAGCCCGATCTCGCCGAGAAAGATGACATCGGCCGGGGCGGGGCGATTGAGGAGACTCGAAACGAGCGCGGCGGCAACGGCCAGGTCGGCGCCGGGCTCAGTGACCCGGACCCCCGCGGTGACCTGCACGAACACATCGAGATCGGCAAACGAGGTCTGCGCCCGGCGCTCGAGCACCGCGAGAAGCACGGCGAGGCGCTTGGGGTCGAGACCGGTGACCACCCGCTGCGGCGTCCCATAGCCCGATTTGGCTGCCAGCGCCTGTACCTCGACCAGCACGGGGCGTGTTCCTTCCATGAGCGCAGTGACCGCGCTGCCACTGATGCCGGCGGCGCGAGCGGCGAGGAAGACGGCGGATGGGTTGGGCACGGCCACGAGCCCGCTCTCGGTCATGGAGAAGACGCCGAGCTCGTCGACCGAGCCGAACCGATTCTTGGTGGTGCGAAGGAGCCGGTAGTCGAGGGTGACCTCGCCCTCGAAGTAGAGCACGGTGTCGACGATGTGCTCGAGCGTTTTCGGGCCCGCGATTCCCCCGCCCTTCGTCACGTGACCCACCACGATCACCGCGGTGCCGCTCTCCTTGGCAAAGCGCATGAGCTGTCCGGAACACTCCCGGACCTGCCCCACGTTACCGGGAGCACTCTCCAGCGTGCCGGTGTACACGGTTTGAATGGAGTCGATGACGACGACATCGGCGGCGAGCGCGCCCGCCGCCCCGATGATGGCTTCGAGCCGGGTTTCGCCGAGGACGTGAACCGCCCCCGCGTCTTCGGCGAGGCGGTCGGCGCGCAGCCTGAGCTGGTCGGGTGACTCTTCGCCGCTGGCGTAGAGAACGGTGCGGCCGGCCGTCTCGAGGCGTGCCGCCGCCTGGAGGAGCAGCGTGGACTTGCCGATGCCCGGCTCGCCACCGATGAGGATCATCGAGCCGGGGACGATTCCGCCGCCGAGCACGAAATCGAATTCCGGAAGCCCGGTGCGCCAGCGCTCGAGCGGCTGGGTGGCCACGTCGCGAAGCCGGTTGGGCGCTGCCACCGATCCGCTTTTTCCGCTGCGCCCACCACGCCCGGCGGCCGGAGCCTTGAAGGCGACGACCGGCTCCTCGGCGACCGCATTCCATTCGCCACACGCCTCACAACGGCCGGCCCATTTCGGGTGATCGTGCCCACATTCGGTGCAGCGGTAGACGGACCTGGGCTTAGGCATATGGCAGGATCCCTCGCTGCGCTCAGGATGACAGGGAGAGCCTCACTCCGGCTCTTCCCGGCTGGTGAGGTTGTCGAACCGGGTGTACTCCCGCGTGAATTTCAGCTGCACGTCACCGGTGGGACCGTTGCGGTTCTTCGCGAGCATGATCTCGGCGATCCCGCGCTTGGACTCGTCTTCCCGGTCGTAGTACTCGGGCCGGTGGATGAAAATGACGACGTCGGCGTCTTGCTCGATGGCGCCCGAATCGCGCAGGTCGGACAGGATGGGCTTGCGCTCGCCGCCTCGCTGCTCGGACGCGCGGGAGAGCTGGGAGAGCGCAATGACCGGAATCTCGAGCTCGCGCGACAGCGCCTTGAGCGAGCGCGAGATGTCGGAGATTTCCTGTACCCGATTTTCGGCGTACTCCGGGCTCCTCATGAGTTGCAGGTAGTCCACCACGACGAGCTTGAGATCGCTGTCGATCTTGAGGCGGCGCGCCTTGGAGCGCATTTCGAGCAGGGTGAGCGACGGCGTGTCATCGATCCAGATCTGGTACGTCTGGAGGATGCCGGCGGCGCGCGCGAGCTGGGTGAAATCGGAGTCGCGCAGCGACCCCTGCCTGACCCGGTGGCTGTCGACCCTGGCGGTGGCGGTGAGCATGCGCTGCACCAGCGCCTCCTTCGACATTTCGAGGGAGAAGATGGCCACCCCCTGGCCCTCACCCGCGGCATTGGCCGCGACGTTCAGACAGAACGCCGTCTTGCCCATTGACGGCCGGGCCGCCACCACCACCAGCTCCGACGCCTGGAACCCCGACGTCAGCGAATCCAAGTCTAGGAAGCCGCTCGGAACTCCGGTAATCGCCTTCCCGCTGCGCTGGAGCGTTTCGATGCGCTCCATCGTCGGCCAGAGCATCTCCTTGATGCGGGTGAAGCCGTCGTCCCCTCGCTGCTGCGAGATCTTGAAAATCCGCGATTCCGCGATATCGAGAAGATCGTGGGCCGTGGAGTGCCCGTCGTACGCCTCGGTGATGATGGAGGTGGACGCCTCGATCAAGCGGCGGAGGATCGCCTTGTCGCGGACGATCTTGGCGTGAAATTCGAGGTTGGCCGCGGTGGGCACTGCGTCCACCAGGTCGGCCAGATACTCCAGGCCGCCGGCCGCCTCCAGGTCGCCCCGGCGAACCAGCTCGTCACGGAGAGTGATGTGGTCGATGACGGTGCGGCGCTCGATGAGCGCGAGCATGGCCCGGTAGAGGCGGCGGTGCCCCTCCCGATAGAACATCGTATCGTCCACCAGCTCGGCGGCACGAAGCGCCGCGTCCTGGTCGAGCAGCATGGCGGCAAGCACCGCCTGCTCGGCCTCCTGGCTCCAGGGAGCGGAGCGGCCGACGTACGAATCAGCGGTCGAGAAGTTGTCGGACGATACGGACGTCATCCCAGGTGGGCTTCTTCCAGTTCGGGTTTCGGAGCAGTGCCGCGGGATGGTACGTCACGACCAGCGGAATACCATTGAACGAGTGCACCTTGCCGCGCAGCTCTCCCAGACTCTTTCGCACTCCCAGCATCGCTTCGCCCGCCGTTCCACCGAGCGCGACCAGCACCATCGGTCGGATCAGCTCGATCTGGCGATGAAGGTAGGGGATGCACGCGGCGATTTCATCGGGTAGAGGTTTCCGGTTCTGTGGAGGGCGGCACTTCACCACATTCGTGATGTACACCGTTTCGCGGGGAACATCAATAGCCTGAAGAATGCCGTCGAGCAGCTTTCCCGCCTGCCCCACGAACGGCCTGCCGGTGGCGTCCTCGGTGGCGCCGGGGCCCTCGCCGACCAGCATCAGTCGCGCCTTCGGATTCCCCTCGCCCGGGACGGGGTGGGCCCGGTGCGCGCACAGTGCACAGCACTGGGTCGTCCGAATCCGCTCGGCCACCGCGTCGAGCGTGGAGAGATCCGAAAGATCGTCACCGAGGAGACCGGCCGCGGCGGTTTCGACCCTCAGCCCGGGTCCGGGAATCGGCGGCGCGCCCTTTTTCCACTTGGGTTCGTCGGCGGGTCTCGGGGACGGATCAGCCGGTGCGCGCGACGCCGCGGAGTTGATCTCCAGATACACCTCGGCACCGCCGAGCTCGATCTGCTGCTCCAGGTACCGCCGCCGCTCGTCAGCCAAGGGAGAGCTCCACCGCGTCGAGAATCGCTTCGGCGACGTCGCGCTTCGACTGCAATGGAAGAATGCGCGCATTGCCGTCGCGTCCGAGGAGCGCAACACGATTGGTGTCGGCCTCGAATCCGGCCCCCGGCTCGAGGGCGTCGTTCACCACGATCAGGTCGAGCGACTTCCGCTCCAGCTTGGCGCGTCCCTTGGCGAGCGCGTCGCCGGTTTCCAGCGCGAACCCGACCGTCACGCTTCCGGGCCGCCGGAGCTCACGCGTGGCGTTCAGAATGTCTTCCGTCGGCTCCATCGGGATGGCCAGCGCGCCATCGATGCGCGACCGCTTGCTCTCGCTCGGGTCGCTGGGCCTGAAGTCGGCGGGTGCCGCGGCCATCACGAGCACGTCGGCGCCGGGGAGCTCCTCGCGCACGGCGGCTTCGAGCTCTTTCGTCGTCTCGACCTTTCGGAGGTTCACGCCTACCGGGGCCGCCAGTGCCACGGGGCCCGAGATCAATACGACATCGGCCCCTCGCGCCCAGGCCGCCTCTGCCAGACGGTATCCCATCTTCCCGCTGGAGCGGTTGGTGACGACGCGGACCGGATCGATCGACTCTCGGGTGGGGCCGGCGGTCACCACCACGCGTCTCCCGGCGAGCCTTCCGTGTCCGCCCAGCAGCCGGATCGCGTGCGCCACGATCGTCTCGGGCTCGCTCATCCGGCCGGGCCGCTCGGAGGGCCCTTCGGCCAGCGCGCCAATCTCCGGACCGACGATGGCGACGCCGCGCGAGCGCAGGCGCTCGATATTGGCGGTGGTTTGGGGATGGGCGTACATCTGGTCGTTCATCGCCGGGGCGAGGAGGACCGGCGCCGTGGAGGCGAGAAGCATGGTGGTAAGGAGATCGTCGGCCAGCCCCTGCGCCATGCGCGCGATCAGGTTGGCGGTGGCGGGCGCTACGATGACGAGGTCGGTCTGCTGACCTAGGCGGACATGAGAAAGCGCCCCGCCGCGCTCCCAGATGGAGGTGAGGACAGGGCGCCCCGTGAGCGCCTCGAAGGTGAGCGGCCCGACGAACTGGGCCGCTCCCTGTGTGAGAACCGTGTCAACCGTGGCGCCCGCTTCGACGAGGCAGCGGGCGATGATGCAACTCTTATAG